>CANREU010000032.1 GCA_947629725.1 uncultured Clostridia bacterium | reverse complement strand
GGATAAAATCAGAGCGTTCCTCTCCGATAAAATTTACGAAGTCACCGAGGTGGGGGCGTTTTCTCCCGCCCTCCAACCCAAAGAGAAACTCCTCGCGGGGGAGGTGGGGTACATCGCCGCCTCCATAAAGTCCATCGAGGACGTGGCGGTGGGGGACACCGTCACGGGCGCCGACCGCCCCGCAAAGGAGCCCCTCCCGGGGTATAAGGCGGTGCAGCCCGTCGTCTTCTGCGGCATCTACCCCCTCGACGGCAGCAAGTTCCTCGACCTCAAGGAGGCCATCTTAAAACTCAAACTCAACGACGCCTCCCTCACCTTCGAGCCCGATAACTCGGTCGCCCTCGGCTTCGGCTTCCGCTGCGGCTTTTTGGGACTTCTGCACATGGAGATCGTGCAGGAGCGCATCGAGCGGGAGTTCAATTTAGAGATCATCACGACGGCGCCCTCCGTCTCCTATAAGGTGCACAAGACGGACGGGAGCGAGCTCTTTGTGGACAACCCCTCGCACCTACCGCCCGTCTCCGAGATCGAGAGCATGGAGGAGCCCATCGTGAAGGCGGAGATCTACACCCCGCCCGACTATTTGGGGTCCGTGATGGACCTCTGCCAAGACAAGCGGGGCGTATTCAAGGACATGACCTACCTCGACGCGCGCCGCGTCAAACTCGAATACAGGCTCCCCCTCAACGAGATCGTTTATGACTTTTTCGACGAACTCAAGTCCCGCACAAAGGGATATGCGAGCTTCGACTACGAGATCGCGGGGTACGAAAAGAGCAGGCTCGTAAAACTCGATATTCTCCTCAACGGCGACCCCTGCGACGCCCTCTCGACCATCGTCCACGAGGAACGCGCCTATGCGCGCGGCAGAACGCTGTGCGAGAATTTGAAGGACGCCATTCCCCGCCAGCTGTTTGAAATTCCCGTGCAGGCGGCGATCGGGGGGAAGATCATCGCCCGCGAGACGGTGAAGGCGGTGCGGAAGGACGTGCTCGCCAAGTGCTACGGCGGGGACATCACGCGGAAGAAGAAGCTCCTCGAAAAGCAGAAGGAGGGCAAGAAGCGGATGCGCCGCATCGGCACCGTCGACGTCCCGAGCGAAGTTTTCATGCAAATTCTGAAGACCAATAAGGATAAATAAAGCGGGCGACGCACGCGGAAAAATTTTATCAATTTTCACAAAGAACCGCATTAAATATGTAGATTGTTACTCATCGTATGTTGATATTTGAGTAACAATCTTTTATTATAGAAAGGAGGTAAAGTATGATACAGGAAAAAATCGGCAAGCGGATTAAAGAGTTAAGAAACCAAATGGGAATTAGCCAAGAAGAACTTGCATTTCGGTCGGGCATTCATAGAACTTATATCGCAAGTGTAGAGGTCGGAAAAAGAAATTTAACGGTTACAGTTCTGGAAAAGATAGTAAATGCTTTGGAAATCTCGTTGAGTAAATTTTTTGAGTTTTAATTACGGAGGAAGAGGATGTATCTTGCAACAAAAGAATTTTATCAGGCAATTTTTCAAGCGGTTAGCGAAAAATATGATGACGAGCAGAGGAAATTGAGTGAGATTGGATCAATCCACCGCACGGAAGGCACTATTCGATATGCAGCGGGAGAGTTGGTTGAAAAAGTTTTGCAATCGGTTTTCGATACAATGAATAAATTTTTGCCTCTGCCCATCGTCTCAAAGGTTGGCAGCACCGATTTTCTCTCTAAAACAATTACGTATAAGGGACAAACTTATACTAACAATCGAATACAGGTAGACCGTCATGTTTGGTATGGGGAAAAGAGAATTGCGTTTATAGAAAACAAAACATACTTGGATTCTTGTTACTTTGATAGGGCGCTTGCGGACTTCAAGAAAATTGCCCAGGCATTAAAGCAAAAAGAAATTGATCCTCATAGTTGTGCTTATATCGTTTTTGCGGGACAGGTCGCGGGAAGAGAAAATACATTTTTGAACTATGAGGCGGAGTTTTGGGCTGAAACCGGAATCGTTCCACAGCGTTATTTCTTTTTGAAAGGGACGCGTAATTCAAAGAAACCGCTGTATAAAATAAAACACGAACTCAATCTTGAAACGATCAAATCACTCGTTGATACGATTCTGCCCCTTCTTTGAGAAAATACTTGACGGATTGCAGAATGTATAGTATAATATGAGTAACAATTTACGCGAGGCAAAAATGTTAAACGACACTTGCCAATTAAGTATATTCGGTCCGCAACTTTATAAGAGCGGATCACTTGTGGACAAACCCGACTTCTTTGAATATCGCGGGATCAAATTGGCCCACTGTAATATGTTTTCTCAAAATGGCTTGGCGAGCATTGCCGACGCTTCGATTGATGCAATCATAACAGATTTCCCCTATGGGACACTCAACAAAAGAAACGTTTGGGATAAGGTAATTGATTATGCGGAATTTTGGAAAGAAGCAAACCGCATCAATAAAATTACTGCTCCCACTATTTCCACGGCGCAGATGCCGTTCACTGCTTATTTAATCAGTACGAATTATGAGGATTTCAAATACACGATTGTTTGGGAAAAATCAAAAGCAACGGGTTATTTGAATGCTAAAAAACAACCGCTAAGAGCGCATGAGGATATAGTCGTATTCTATAAGAGGCAGTGTACCTATAATCCTCAAATGCGAGAGGGCGAACCATACAACAAAGGTTGCGCTGTTCGGGATACGATGGCATATGGAGAACAAAAGAAGGCTGTTTTAGTGAAGAATGATACGGGCCTCCGTTATCCACGCTCGGTACAGTATTTTGTCACAGCCGAGAGTGAAGGCAAACTTCATCCCACACAAAAGCCAGTTGCTCTTTTGGAGTGGCTCATAAAGACTTATACTAATAAAAACGATGTCGTTTTAGATCCATGCATGGGGTCCGCAACGACTGCGATTGCCTGTATCAGGACAGGACGGAAATTTATTGGTTTTGAATTAGATGATGAGTATTTCCATATCGCAAAAGAGAGAGTAAAATCATTTTTATTTTCAAACGGGATTTTTGAAAATTGATTCTATTATAAGTTGGTGCTCGATTTATGACCTTTGCGCAGTCCGTCTATGAATACCTCAAAACCGTGCCGCGGGGGAAGGTGGTCACCTACGGCATGATTGCCGCTGCCCTCGGCCGGCCGAGGGCGTCGAGACAGGTCGGAAACGCCCTCCACAGAAACCCGACGCCCGTCGTCATTCCCTGCCACCGTGTGGTCAACCGCGAGGGGCGGCTCGCGCCTGCGTTCGCCTTCGGCGGGATCGGCGTGCAGGCGCGCCTCCTCGAGGAGGAGGGGGTGGAGGTCGTAGACGGCTACGTCGATATGGTAAAATACTGCTGGGACGGCCATAGCTGCCCCGTACAAGATACACTCGGTCCCTACGGGACCTCGGTATGAGGGCCTATGCCTCGGATACACTCGGTCCCTGCGGGACCTACTTCGTCGCTCTGCTCCTCGTGCCGCGCTTAGTAGACGGATAGTGCGCGCGGGGCGGTATGAGGGCCTACTCCTCATTCCGACCGAGGCGGAGCCGAGGGAGTGAATCTTTGAACAGCAAAAACCCGATCAAGACCAAAAAGGAGGGCACCATGCCCGGTATCTACATCCACATCCCGTTCTGCAAGCAAAAATGCACCTATTGCGACTTCACGTCCTTTCCCAACCGCCTGAATTTTGCGGAGGCGTACATGGCGTGCGTTTACAAGGAGATGGAGCTCCGCGGAAAGGAGCTCGAAAAGGAAGTGTTCGACACGGTGTACATCGGCGGTGGCACGCCCTCCGTCATCGACCCCAACTACCTCTGCGGCGGGGTGCGGCAGGCGAAAAAGCAATTTCATCTTACGGAAAGCCCCGAGATCACCGTCGAAATGAACCCCGGCACGGTGAACGAGAAGAAGATCGCCGCCTACAAGAGCGTGGGCGTCAACCGCTTTTCGGTGGGGCTGCAGACGGCGATCGACGAACAGCTCCGCGAGCTCGGGCGCATCCACACCGCGCGGGACTATCTCTATTGCGCGTCCCTCTTAAAGGGCGAAAACTTTTCGGCGGACATGATGCTCGGCCTTCGCGGGCAGACCAAAGAGGACGTGCGAAAGACGGTGGAACTCATCGCGGGGAGCGGGGCGAGCCACGTCTCCGCCTACGCCCTCACTCCCGAGGACGGCACCCCCATCTACACGCAGTACTTAAACGGCGAGCTGCCCGATGAAGACGAGGTCGCCGAGCTCTACGAATACGCCCGCAGGCTCCTCGAAAAGGAGGGCTACCGCCGCTACGAAGTGAGCAATTTTGCGAGGACGGGGTGCGAAAGCCGCCACAATCTCAACTATTGGAGACGGGGGGAATACATCGGGTTCGGCGTCTCGGCGAGTTCCTTTTTCTACGGGCGGCGCTTCACGAACACCTTCGATCTCGACGAGTACATCAAGTGCATTTTATCGGGCTTTCTGCCCGTCGTCGACAATGAGGAGGTGACGGGGGAGGATGCGAAATTCGAGCTTGTGATGCTCGCCCTCCGCACCGCCGAGGGCCTCTCCGCGGAGAAATACAAAAAGACGTTCGGCACCGATTGGCGGGAGGACTTCCGCGACCCCTACAAAAAGACCGAGAAATACCTTTCTACGGAGGGGGACAGGACCTTCATCAAGCCCGAATACCTCTTCGTGCAGAACCAGATCCTCATCGAATACGCGAAATAGAGGGGACTTGCGCCTTCGCGCCGCGCCCTTACGCGCACTCGGGCACGCCGCCCGTGCGCCATTCGCCCGTGCCTCTTTTCACGTCATCCCGAGCCGCCGCGCCGCCCGCAAATGCGGGCGGCGCGGCGCGCGAGGGATCTCCGTATCCCGAAAGAGCGGGGGGCAAAACGGTGACATGGGGTCGAAAAAACGGCCCATGCCGCCAAAAAACGTGAGCCGCCCGCCGAATTTTCGGCGGGCGGCTCACACCGTATCGCTATCGCATGGCGCGGGCGAGCGGCAGGAAAAACCGTTCTATCCGTTCGGGGAGGAGTTTGAGGAAGGCTTCGAGCTCCTCGAGGTCCTCGGGGATGAGGAAGGCATGTTCGCCGCTTGCGCGGATCTTGCCGATCGCGAGATACCCGTGTACCCAGCCTCCCACGACATACCTGCCCGCGGCGAGCCCGCCGATCCCGTATTGCCCCGCGGCGAAGATGCCCGCGGAGAGCACGCCCGCGGCGAAGATCCCCGCGGTGACGATCCCCACGGAGAGGAAGCCGAGTGCGGCGCCTCCGAGCGCGAGGAGGCCCACGGCGAGCAGGCCCGCCGCGATGAGCCCGAGCGCGAACACGCCGACGGAGACGAGCCCGAGGGCGAACACGCCGACGGAGACGAACCCGACGGCAAACACCCCGCGCGCGGCGCAGCGGAGCCCCACGTTGATGTGGACGAGGGGGAGCTCGCCCACCCGTTTTTTGGAGATGAATTCAAAGCGGAACTGCCCCGGGTGGCGGATGATCCCCCAAAAGTAGCCCTCGCCCTCGGTGGGGCCCTTCTCCTTCTCTTTGCGGATCTCCTTCCCGATGTGAAGATCGTCCGCGGAGACGGAGAAAAGTTTGCACAGCCCGAGCGCCTTCTCCCTGTCGGGGAAGGAGACGCCCTGCTCCCATTCCTCCACCGTCTGCGGCGAAACGCCGACCTTTTCGGCGAGTTCCGTCTGCGTGAACCCCTCGCTCAGATGGCACTTTGTAAGTTTGTTTCCGAATGTCACGTTGCACCTCCTTTTCTTCTTTCCCGTGTTACGGGACCTGTAAGGGGACAAGCTGCCGTTTTCGGCCCTCCCCCTACGTGAGGGGGGTAGGGGTGAGGGTCCGCCCCTATTTTTACGGTATGCCCCTCATCCGTCCCCTGCGGGGACACCTTCCCCCCGAGGGGGGGTAAGGCTTTCTTTGCTTTTTCACCACAATTTTTCGGTATCGAACCCGTACACCTGCAAAACCTCGAAGAGCGGGCAATTCGCAATGTCCCGCGTGGTGCACACGGGCCCGCCGTCCGTATCGATGTCGTAGCCGAAAGTTTTGAACGCCTGCCACACGAGGTGGGAGCAGTGGGTCGCCGAGGGCTCGGCGCCGTTTGCGCACTGGTCCTTCTTCGAGAAGATCCCCACGGTGATGGAGTAGGGGACCCCAAAAAGCCTGTCCGACGCGTCCTCCGCGATGGC
Organism: uncultured Clostridia bacterium; assembly: GCA_947629725.1. Taxonomy (GTDB): domain Bacteria; phylum Bacillota; class Clostridia; order Christensenellales; family Borkfalkiaceae; genus Gallimonas. The sequence continues at coordinate 5,442 of CANREU010000032.1, read as the reverse complement.
GGCGCGCTCCTCGTCCGTCGTCCCCTTGAGGCGGAGGACCATGAAGTTGGAGGCCTCGCGGAACCACTCGTCCCCCTCGTAGGTGATCTCGCTGTCCTGCCCCAAAGTCACCGATTCGAGCACCGAGCCGCTTTCCCCGACGACGAGGGCGGCGTGCCCGTTGCGCCAGCCGAAAGTATGGCAGGAGGAGCTTACGAGCACATCCCCCCGTTTGAGGGGTACGATGGGCGCAAGATAAGTTTCTCCCGTTTCGGGGTCTGTGAGGTAGTCGTGCGAGGTGGTCGCGGCGGCCATCTCGTGGCGCACCTCGCCGCGGAAGAAGAACGCCTCCTGAAACTCGGTCAGACGGTATCTCTGCCCGATCTCAACGAGCTCGTCTATGCCCGCCTTTGTGAGTCCCGTCTGGCGGTATAGAAAGGCGTAGTCCTCCTCCGTCCATTCCGCCTTTTCCAGCACTTCCCGGAGGTCCGCCTTTTCGTAGTCCGGAACGAAGCGCGCCGTCTCCTCGGCGGCCGCGTCCGCGCAGAGAAAGAAGAAGGCAAGGAGGGAGAGCGCGCCGAAGAAAAGGGCGAGGAGGATGCAGACGACCTCCGCCGTCCGCAAAAAGAGCCGCCCTTTCGGGGCGGCCTTCTCCGTTTTCTCTTCCCGCTCCATACTTTCAGTATAGCACGTTTCGGGAAAGTGTCAAGTCCTGTGTGAAAATTATTGCCGTTTCGGCCTGCGTGCGAGCACTTCTCCGCTCTCCGCGTCGAGGAGAAGGGAGACGGTCTCGCCCGCCTCGTTCACGATCCCTACATAGTAGTAATTCTTATCCCGCCTCAAAAGGCGCACATAGAACTCCCCGCGGAAGGCGCCCTCCCTCGTCATGCTCTTTACGAGCGCCTTTTCCTCCTCCACGGCGCGGGCGAGCGCCTCCTTACAGGAGAGAGTGTTCTCCGTCTTTACGGAGGTGGCGGCGACCTCCGTCTCCCCGTCTTCCCAGCTGATGCGCAGGCTCACGCTGCCCTCGGGGAAGGAAGTCACTCCCTGCGAGTAGAACCAATCCCCCCGCACGTTGCGGAAGGACATCTCGCCGCCCCACTCCGTCTCGCCGAGCACGGTGACGGAGTACGTCCTGTCGGTGTGTTCGGGGCTCGTGAGCACGATCTCGCATAGATCCCCCCGCGGCGCGGCGACGCCGTCCGAGAGATAGGGGTGTTCCCGCGAAACGCAGGAGAGGACGACGGAGAACTCCTCCGTCTCCGCCGAAAAGAGGTCGGAGCGGATCTCCGAGAGGTGCTTGGAGTAGTCGTATTTCCCGCAGCCCGCGGCGAGCGGGAGGAGCGCGGAGAGGGCAACGAGCGCAAAAAAGTATCTTTTCATGCTCTAATGTATGAAATTTCGGCGCCTTCCATGACTTTTTACGTCGATTCGGTTGCTTTTTTTTCGGGCGTATGATAGAATAGTTAAAATAGTCGGAGAAGAGCTCCGAACGGATTTCCAATGAAGAAACTTATTTTGAAAACGGCGCTCATCACGGTCGGCATCACCCTCGTTCTCGCGGTCTCTGTATTCGGGATCGTCTCGTTCGCGGCGCCCTCCGTGCTGATGCGCCTCACCGATTCTCTCGGCATGGAGGCGATCAGCGGCGACTACGCCTACGAGGAGTACGCCCGCTCGGGCGATCTCGCCTGCCTTTCCCGCGCCTTCCAGATCGCGGAGAGGAAAGGGGAGAATCACAAGGCGGCGGAGCGTTTCGAGACGCTCTATGAAGACCCCTCGTTCGGCGAATTCTGCGAGGAACAGGAGGACATCTCCGTCACCCGCAAGAACGAGGAGACGGGCGAAGAGGAAGTGCTGTGGTCGGTCGGCTACCGTGCCTATCTCTGCGGCAGGGCCGCCTGCGTGGCGGCGCGGCTCTCCGATACCGACGAGGAGAAGGGGATGACGATCGACTTCGCCTTCAAGGAGACGGAGAGCTCCTTCCCCGCGCGCAACCCCGTCGTCGCGCTCGCGGCGGAACTCGGGAACAACAAGCCCTTTGCGGAGCTCCTCCTCTCCCGTCTCGAAAGCGAGACGAAGTTCGACAAGAGCGCGGCTGCCTACGGGGCGATCGTACAAATTTTGCAAAAGACCGTTGGAGGTAACGTATGAGCAGTAGAATCGTGAAGGAGGGGCTCACGTTCGACGACGTGCTCCTCATCCCGCAGGCTTCGGGCGTTCTGCCGAGCCAAGTGGATCTGCGCACCACCCTCACCGAGGGGATCGACCTCAACCTCCCCATCATCTCCGCCGCAATGGATACGGTGACGGAGAACCGCCTCGCCATCGCAATGGCACGCGAGGGCGGCATGGGGATCCTGCACAAGAACATGTCCATCGAAGATCAGGCGAAGGAGGTGGACAAGGTAAAGAGGAGCGAGCACGGCGTCATCACCGATCCCTTCTTCCTCGAACCCGACCAGCTCGTGCGCGAGGCGGTCGCCCTCATGGAGAGATACCGCATCTCGGGCGTGCCCATCACGAAGAGGGGCAAGCTCGTCGGCATCCTCACCAACCGCGACCTCCGCTTTGAGACGAATTTCGACCAGCCCATCGAGAACGTGATGACGAAGGAAAACCTCGTCACCGCCCCCGTCGGCACCTCCCTTGCGGACGCGCAGAAGATCCTCGGCAAGCACAGGATCGAGAAGCTCCCCATCGTCGACGAAAAGGGGAACCTCAAGGGCCTCATCACCATAAAAGACATCGAAAAGGCGATCCAATATCCCAATTCCGCGCGCGATAAGAACGGCAGGCTCCTCGCGGGCGCGGCGGTGGGGACCGCGGCAAACACGATGGACCGTGTGGCGGCCCTCGTCGAAGCGAAGGTCGACATCGTCGCCATCGACACGGCGCATGGCCACTCCGAAATGGTCATCAAAAAGGTCGCCGAGATCAAGAAGAGATACCCGAACCTCCCCCTCATCGCGGGCAATGTGGCGACGGCGGAGGCCACGAAGGCGCTCATCGACGCGGGCGCGGACGTCGTAAAGGTCGGCATCGGCCCCGGCTCCATCTGCACGACGCGTATCGTCGCGGGGATCGGCGTGCCCCAGCTCACCGCCATCATGGACTGCGCGGAGCAGGCGGACAAGATGGGCAAGCGGATCATCGCGGACGGCGGCATCAAGTATTCGGGCGACATCGTAAAGGCGCTCGCGGCGGGCGGCAGCGCCGTCATGATCGGTTCCCTGCTCGCGGGCACGATGGAGAGCCCGGGAGAGATCGAACTCTATCAGGGGCGCAGTTTCAAGGTCTACCGCGGCATGGGGTCTCTCGCCGCGATGGCGGCGGGCTCCAAAGACAGATACTTTCAGGAGGACGCGAAGAAGTTTGTCCCCGAGGGCGTGGAGGGCAGGGTCCCTTATCGCGGCTCCGTCTCCGAGATCATCTATCAGATGAAGGGAGGGATCCGCTCGGGCATGGGCTATTGCGGCAAGGCGACCATCGAAGAGCTCCGCACCTCCTCCGAGTTCATCCGCATCACCAACGCGGGCCTCTTGGAGAGCCACCCTCACGACATTTCCATCTCTAAGGAAGCGCCCAACTACACCTCGAGAAATTAACGGAAAACGCCCGTTTTGCGGGCGTTTTTCCTTCGGAGAACGTAATGCAACATCAGAAAGTTTTGGTGCTCGACTTCGGCGGGCAGTATAACCAGCTCATCGCGCGGCGGGTCCGCGATCTCGGCGTGTATTCCGACTTGAAGCCCTGCGACATGACGGCGGAGGAGATCGTGAAATACGCCCCCGTCGGCATCATTTTTACGGGCGGTCCGAACAGCGTTTACGATAAAAACGCACCCCATATCGACAAAACGGTGCTCTCCCTCGGCATTCCCGTCCTCGGGATCTGCTACGGCGCGCAGCTCATCGCCCACACCCTCGGGGGGAAGGTCGTCCACGCCGAAACGAGCGAATACGGAAGACGGGAGTTCACCGTTATGGCGGAGAGCCCCCTCTTTGCGGGGATCCCGAAGACGAGCGTCTGCTGGATGAGCCACACCGACCGCGTGGCGGACCTCCCCGAAGGGTTTGAGGTCCTCGCCTCCACGCCGAGCTGCCCCGTCACCGCCTACGGCAGCGCGGAGAGAAACATTTACGGCGTGCAGTTCCACCCCGAGGTGGCGCACACCGAGTACGGCAGTAAGCTCCTCGAAAACTTTTTATACCGCGTCTGCGGCGCGAAGGGCGACTGGACGATGAAGAACTTCGTGGAGGAGCAGGTCGCAAAACTCCGCGAAAAGATCGGCGATAAGAAGGTGCTCTGCGCCATGTCGGGCGGGGTGGATTCCGCCGTCGCCGCTACCCTCGTCCACCGCGCCGTCGGAAAGAATCTCACCTGCGTGTTCGTCGACCACGGCCTTCACCGCAAAAACGAGCCCGAGGAGGTCGTCTCCGTCTTCCGCGACGGTCTCAAAATGAACCTTATCAAGGCGGACGCGGCGGAGGAATTCCTCACCCGTCTCGAGGGCGTCACCGACCCCGAGAAGAAGCGCAAGATCATCGGCGAGCAGTTCATCCGCGTCTTCGAGCGGGAGGCGAAAAAGATCGGCAAGGTCGACTTTTTGGTGCAGGGCACCATCTATCCCGACGTCATCGAGAGCGGCAAGGGCAAGAGCGCCGTCATAAAATCTCACCACAACGTGGGCGGGCTTCCCTCCGTCGTCGACTTCGAGGAGATCGTCGAGCCCCTCCGCGACCTCTTCAAGGACGAGGTGCGGAAGGTGGGGACGGAATTGGGGCTCGCAGACAGCGTCGTCTGGCGCCAGCCCTGCCCCGGGCCCGCGCTCGCCATCCGCATCATGGGGGAGGTGACCCGCGAGAAACTCGAAACTTTGCGCGATGCCGACTTCATCTTCCGCGACGAGATCGCGAAGGCGGGGCTCGAGCGGGACATCTGGCAATACTTCGCCGTCATCACGGACAGCAAGACGGTGGGGGTGCAGGGGGATTTTCGGACGTATGAGAACGTCATCGCCCTCCGCGCCGTCACGAGTGTGGACGCGATGACCGCCGACTGGGCGCGCATTCCGTTCGACGTTTTGGAGAAGGTCTCCACGCGCATCACGAACGAAGTGAAGCACGCCAACCGCATTGTGTACGACATCACCTCCAAACCCCCCGCAACCATCGAGTGGGAGTAAAAGAAGCAGATAGCGCCTCCGCCGAGGCGCTTTTTTCATTGCGTCCGCTGTTGTGCGGCCCACTTACTTCTTTCAACGCGTCATCCTGAGCCGCCGCGCCGCCCGCTGTTGCGGGCGGCGCGGCGTGTCGAAGGATCCCGAAGTACGCAGTCCGTCTATTTGTCATGAGATTCCTCACGTCCGTTCGGAATGACGTAGTAGAACGGTTCGGAATGAGGGAGCTTGCCCTCGCCCTCCTTTGGGGGCGAGGGGTAGGGGTGCGGGGGGCTGCCCCT
>CANREU010000031.1 GCA_947629725.1 uncultured Clostridia bacterium | reverse complement strand
TTCACACCGTTCTCGTCTTTCCGATAATCTTGGAAAGAGGAGAGGAACATTTGAAACATACAAGACCTCCGAAAAATTTTTCTCGAACTCCCCGCCGAAGAAAAACCGCCCGCGCAAAATACGCAGGCGGAACATTCCTTCGATTTTTCCGTTCTTTCGTTCAAGTATTACCTTGTCCGATTCCAATGGTATCATCTCAGCCTTTCGGCACCCACGACGGTTCATTCGATTGTCGGGGAAATTGTATCACGGTCGGAGCGCAAAGTCAAATGTTTTTTACGGGGTTTGCGAGGGAAAAGCGCATAGCAGTATTTTTTACGCCGCCTCGCCGCACCGCATGCTTTGCGGGACACCCCCTCACCGCCTTCGGCGGAGCTCCCCCTCAAGGGGGCGCCGAGGTGGGGCGGCAAGGGCAGCCGTGGCTTTCCTCTCTCAAGGGGCGCCGGGACGGGGGCAAGGGCAGCCGTGGCTTTCTTCCGAGAAAACAAAAAAATTCACCCGCCATTCGCTGCGGCGAATGGCGGGTGAAGGAGAGAAGACGGTGTTACACGATATAGGCGGGGTCGGGGGCGGCGTTGTCGAGCTCCTTTCTCTGCCCTTCGTAACCGGGCTTGCCGAGGAGGGCGAAGGTCGCCTTCTTGCCCGCTTCCACGCCGGGCTGGTTGTAAGTGTCGATATTGAGCATCGCGCCCGCGTAAGCCGTCTGCAATTCAAAGTAATACAAAAGCTCGCCGAGCGTGAATTCGTTGATCTCGGGCACGTTCACGGTGTAGTTGAGCCGTCCCGCCTTCGTGAGGGCGTAGGCGGTCGCCTTGTTTTCGGCCTGGATGAGTTCCTCCATCGTGTGCCCGCCCAAAAATCCGACGTCGGGAATGTTCTCGCAGCCGTGGGGGATGGGGGACTTCTCCTTATAGCTCCCCACGGAGAGGAAGGTGACGACCTTGTCATACGGTCCCTCGGTGTAGAGCTGCACCTGCGAGTGCTGGTCGGTGACGCCGAGCGCCTTCACGGGGGTCTGTCCCTCGTGGCAGGACGAGCCGTCGAGGCGAACATTCTTGCCGAGGCTCTCCGCCCAAAGCTGGGCGTACCAATCGGAGAGGTAGCGCAGGTTATCCGAATAGGGCATCATGACGCCGATATTCTTGCCGCCTTTCATCGCGATATATTGCAAAGTTGCGGAGACGAGGGCGGGATTCTTTTTGAGATCGGGCGTCTTGCACAGCTTGTCCATATACGCCGCGCCCTTCAGAAGGAGCTTGATGTCGATCCCCAAAACGGCCGCGGGCAGCAGCCCCACGGGGGAGAGTTCGGAGAACCTCCCGCCCACGCCGTCGCCGAGGACGAAGGACTTCACACCGCCGAGTTCTTTGGAAATTTTTACGAGGTTGCCGCGCGCGGCGTCCGTCGTAAACACGAGGTGCTCCTTTAAGTCGCAGCCCGCTTTTTTCAGAAGATCGGAGACGATGAGGTATTGCGTCATGGTCTCGCTCGTGGCGCCCGACTTCGAGATGACGTTGAAGCAGGTCTTCTTTACGTCGATGACGTCGAGAAGCTCTTTCATGCGGACGGGGTCCACATTGTCTTCCACATAGAATTTGGGACCCTTGCGTTTGGACTTCGGCAGGTCGTTGTAATGCAAATGGCAGAGGGCGGAGAACGCCATCGAGGGGCCGAGCGCCGAGCCGCCGATGCCGAGCACGACGAAGTACTCAAACTTTCTGCGGATGGCTTTCGCCGTTTCGAGGATGTCGGAAACAATCTCATCCTGGTTGTAGGGGAGCTCCGTCCAGCCCATGAAGAGCTCGTCTTTGCCGCGGTTGGAGGCCACATAGGTATGCGCCTCTTTGGCGAGCTTTTTTTGCTCCTCGAGGGTCTTTTGGGAGATGCCCTTGTCCCCGAGATACTTGTCCGTCATGTTGGTGTAGTCCACCGTGACGCGCAATTGCTTGCGCAGGTCGTCCGTCAGTCTCATATTCGTTCCTCCGTTTTTTGAATTCCACCGACCATTATAGCACGCTTGCGGCGGAAAAACAAGCGGCAGGGGAAAATTCGTAAAAATTTTAAGCGGGGAGTGGGATTGGCAATTCCTTATTCCGCCTTTCGTTTGCTTTTGAATAAGGAAGGAACAGTTTATAACACCTCATTCGTCACGGCTGCGCCGTGCGCTGGGCGGGGGAGGAGTGGGGGTTGCCCACGGTTTTCGATCGCCACCCCCCTTGATCCCCCCGCCAAAGGCAGGGGGTTTCTTTCTGCGCGCCCCGACTTACGGTTCTTCACCTCCCCCCTCGTTTGAGGGGTGTCCTCTTGCCTCCCCCCTTATACTTGAGGGGGGAGGGTACTTCGTCGCTTTGCTCCTCGTGTCGCCCTTCGATAGCAATCATAGCGTGCGGGCGATAGGGTGAGGGTTGCCCACGGTTTTCGATTGCCACCTCCCTTGATCCCCCCCGCCAGAGGCAGGGGGTTTCTTTCTGCGCGCCCGACTTACGGTTCTTCACCTCCTCCCTCGTTTGAGGGGGGAGGGCGGGGTGGGGGGAGCAACAAAACGTGCGGGTTTCGTACTTCGCCTTCACTTCGTTCAGAATGACGTGAAAGAGGGGGCGCCATGAGAGCGGGCGCGTCGCGGGGAAAGGCAAGGGACGTGCGGCTCCTTGCGGAACAGGCAAGGGGGTGTGCGTCTCCGCCCATCCGCGGAAAAATCCGCCTATGTCGCGGCAGATCGTTGCGCCCTCTTTTTCGGCAGGAATTTTTTGAAGAGGGTGCGGTAGTTCGCAAGTTTCAAGAGGGCGGTGAGGGCGATCTCCGCCGCGAGCACCGTAAGCGCCGCAAGGAAAAGGGCGGGCACGCAGCCCATCACTTTCATGCAGAGGGCGCGCACGGCGAGCCCCAAAAGAAGAGGGGGAATGGCCGCCGCGGCGAGGCGGAGGAGGTACCCATGTCTGCGTTTGCCCGTTTTTTTGCGGAGGAGGAGAAGGGAACAAGCCGCCGTGAGGGTGTAGTCCGCCGCCATGCCGACGAGCAGCGCCCCGCTCCCGAGGTATTTCGGCAAGAACCATACGCAGACGAGCATGGCGCCCGAGCCGAGGAGGAAGAAGAGGAGGGTGTAGCGCTCGCAATTCATGGAATTGAGGACGCTCGTTGAGATCATCGTGAGGCTCATGGGGAGGAGGATGAGGGCGCTGCGGGCGATCAGTCTGCCGCACTCGGCGTTCCCGAAGAGGAGGATGCCCGCCTCGTTTCCGCAGACGATAAAGAAGGGCGCGAGGAGGCAGGAGATGAAAAGCGCCGTGCCGAGCGCCTTGCCCACGAGGGCGGAGAGCTTTTCCCTGTCGCCGCGGTAGAAACACTCGGAGAGCTCGGGCACGAGCACGAGAGCGAGGGAGCCGATGAGGGTGCCGGGGGTCTGGATGACGGGCATCACCATGCCGCACACCACGCCGTAGGCGCTCATCGCGCGGGCGGAGGAGAGCCCCGCCGCCATGAGGCGCATGGGGAAGACCACCGAGATGAGGGAGTTTACGAGGGAGGAGGCGGTGCGCATGGCGGTGACGGGCGCGGCGGAGCGGAGAAGGGGCAGAAATTCCCGCCCGGGGGCGCGGAACTTTCCCCCCTTTGCGAGGAAGCAGACGAGGGCGAGCGCGAAGGAGACGAGGTAGGAGATGAGCACGGCGACGGCGGCGCGGTTGACGGAAGAGGGCCCCGTGCCCGCGAGGACGAGCAAAAACACCCCCGCAAAGATCCGCACGATCTCCTCCGCGAGCTCGGTGAGGGAGTAGGCGAGGAAGCGCTTGTTCCCCCAAAAACTGCCGCGGAGGACGGCGTATACCGAAGTAAACGAGAGCCCGGGGAGGAGGATGTAGAAGAGGTCGGCGCAGCGGGGGGCGGAAAAGACGCGGGAAAAGGGAGCGCGCAGGAGGAAGAGGAGGACGGTGAGCGGCACGCTGAAGAGGAGGGCGATGCTCACGGCGGCGGAGACGGCGCTCTCCTCCGCCCTCCTGTTGTGCGCGGCGCGGTGTTTGGCGATGGTGCGGGAGAGGGTGACGGGCAGCCCCGAGGAGCAGACGGTGAGGAAGACGAAAAACACCGTGAGGGAGAGCTGGTACACCCCGAGCCCCTCGGGCCCGACGGTGCGGGAGAGGACGATGCGGTAGAGAAACCCGAGCGCGTGCTCGAGGGCGGCGCACACGGTGACGAAGGCGGCGGTCTTGTACAAGTTCATACGGTATTTTATTCCGCCCCGTCGCAAGAATATGAACGCGCGCATAGGATGGAGGTATGGAACTTTCCCTCCCCGTGCCCCGCGTCTATCGCATGAAGAGGGGGCAGACTCTCCGCTCCGTCGCCCTCGCCTTCGGTCTCCCGCCCGCCCTTCTCGCCGCCCGCAACGGGCTCACAAAAGATCCCGGAGAGGGGACCGTCCTCCTCATCCCGCAGGAGCGCGGCGATCTCTACACGGTGAAGGGAGGGGAGAGCGCGACCCTCCTCTGCGGCTCGCCCGCCCGCTTCTTCGAGCGGAACGGCACCCGCGCCCTCTACCCCGGGCAGACCGTCCTCCTCTGAAGTATCACGGCGCGCCTCCGTCCGCATACAATGCAATAAACCGATAAGGTTTGCTTACACGGAGGTAACAAATGTCATTCTTTTCCAATTTTTCGTCCGACCGCTGCCCCGGCGTTCTCACGGGGAACCCGTTGAACGGACTGTGCGAGAAGGCGTGTATCCAGGCGGAAAAGATCTTCGACGCGGGCATCATCCAGACCCGTCTCGAGGGTTACAGCGCGGCGATCTCCGATCCCGTGCCCGCAGATCCTACATATCCCCTCACCTTCGTCAGCGCGCGCTCCACGACGGCACAGGGTACGGTCTCCGACCTCATCATCGAGCGCCAGCCCGAGAACCAGTGCGCGCGGGTGCAGGCGACGGTGACCCTCCCCATCGAGATCGTGTATGTCGACGCGAACGGCGTGGAGGGCAAGGCGACAAGCTCCGTCGTGCTCACGGAAGACGTGCTCATGTACGTCCCGCCCGCATCCGTCATGCCCTTCACGGTGACGGCGGCCGTCTCCTGCGTCTCCCCCGAGGGGACGTTCGACGCGGCCACGAACTCCTTCACGATCGGCGCCTGCGTCACCTGTATTTTGAAGGTGGCGATGCAGGTCGAGCTCCTCGTGCCGAGCTACGGCTATTGCGCCATCCCTCCCGCGCAGGAATATTCGCAGGAGGTCTGCTCGGGCTTTTTCGAGCTCCCGCTCTACCCGCAGGGCAAGGCGTGTAGCAGAAAATAGCCATGCCCTTATGGGCGAACACACTACGGGATCGAAAAAACCGCACCCCATTGTGCGGTTTTACGGAAAAATCGCGGCGGGCGCAGAGCGCCCGCCGCTTTCTATTCTCCCGCTTTCTTGCCTTCTCCTTGAGAGGAAAGTATTTTCACTCTTGCCCTCCCCTTCCGTGGGAGGGGGGTAGGGGGGTGCGGAAGAGCGTGTTCTCCTGCCCTGCAATAAAATACGTCACCCTGAGCTTGTCGAAGGGTATCCTCATTATAATAAGGTCATGTTTCGACTACGCTCAACATGACGTTTTTGTACGTCTTTCGCATAGTAAAACCTCCTCCCTCGTTTGAGGGGGGAGTATCCGTCCTCTTGCCTCCCCCCTTATACTTGAGGGGGGAGGCAGGGTGGGGGGAGCAGCAAAACGTGCGGACTTCGTACTTCGCCTTCACTTCGTTCGGAATGATGTGAAAAAGGGGCGCCGAGATGTTGCCCTCGCCCCCAAAGGAGGGCAAGGGAAAAAGAGCCGCGCGGGTATCGCGCGGTTCAAAAACGAATATCGGAAGATGATCGGGCACGTCTCAACAAATCACGACATGTCTCATTCTCTGCTCTTCTTGAAATCCTTCGGCGCCTCGTCCTTATCCGTGCGCCACATTCTGTTTCCGCTCAAACTGCTTCCCCCGACAAAATTCGCCGCGGCGGAGGAGCTTGAAAACAAAATGTCCTCCGCCGTAACCCCGTCGACGATCATATTTGCATATTTTTCGCGGTCCTGCACCGTGTACCCCGGCGCACTGTTTTGAAGGCCTGCTTTTATCTCACTCCCTTTCAGCAAAACAAAGCCTTCGTCTGTCAAAATGCCCTTCGCTTTGAGCGACCCGCCGTAATGGAAGACCGGACCGCTTGCCGCTTTTTTGTTTACGGCAGGCGCGGGTTTTTCTTCGGAGGCCGAAACGGGGTACCCCCTTTTGCGCATTGCCTCCCCGATCTCATCCTCCGCGTATTGCTTCATCAAATATTCTTTGATGAGAGCTGCGACATCCAATTTTTGCAGAACGTCTTCGATCTCGGCAATGCGGGCTTTTCGCTCGTTCGCCGCGACGACGAATTCCATGACTTTGTCGGGAGAAAAATTCCCCTTCTTCAAAAGAGAAATGAAGTTTGCGCCGTTAAGGTCGTCTTTGACGAACGGGATCTCCAAGCGCTCCGTCTTGCCGCCCGAAAACACGTAGATATAGATCTTATTGCAGATCAATACGCCGACGGAAAGTTTCAAACAAAGCATATAGCTCGTAAGCTGCTGCTCGTTCTTTTCGGCCAAAGAATGGTCGAACCTTTTCAATTCCACGACGAACAAATTCTCGGAACCCTTCCGGAGGAGAATATCCGCCTTGACTTTCGTCACGCCGATCTGTAAGGAATACTGGGGGATCATTTCTTTGAAGACGCGGCTATACCCGAACAGCGACCCGTCCGTAAAGAAATTCTCCCACATATTCTGAACCGCCTGCTCCTCTTTGGACTTTAACGACCGCACTTGTTCCACGATCGAATTCCACGCCTCGCCCTCGATACTCATGCCGTTTTCTCCTTCGTTTTCCATGATTATAGCACATTTGCGGCGCGAAATCAAGATATTCTTGAATATATTGGACCGTGAAACATGAGACGCCGTGGACGGCAAAAAAGAAGGGCCCGCCCCCCGCCTTCGGCTCCGTTCGGAATGAAGGGAACTTGCCCTCGCCCTCCTTTGGGGGGCGAGGGGCAGGGGTGCGGGGGTAGGGGCGGGGCGGCGTTTTTTTCTTGCCTCCCCCCTTATACTTGAGGGGGGAGGGCAGGGTGAGGGGTGGCAGGGAAGAACGAGATTCACTCCGCCGCGCAAGGCGCGGCGTTGGAATGACGAAGAAGAGAGGCGTGCGGGCGATAGGGTGGGAGTTGCCCACGGTTGTCGTGCAACACCCCCTCACCGCCGTAAAAGGCACGGCGGAGCTCCCCCTCAAGGGGGCGCCGAAAGAATGCCCCCTCCGTGGGCCTTCCATATGGCTTTCGGGAAAAGGCGCCGTATGATGCTGCGCCTTTTACCGCAATGAGGGGGGAGGGGGTGGGGCGACAGAAAAAACAAGAGATTCCTCACGCGTTTTTGCCGTCCGCCCGCAATTTGCGGGCGGACGGCAAAAACGGTTCGGAATGACGTACAAAAGGGGTGCGGCGCTCTACACTTTGCAAAGGGCGAGGCGGCAGACGGGCGTGCCCACCCCCGTCCCTGCGGGCCACCCCCTCCGCGGGAGGGGCAAAGGGAGCGAGAACACCCCGTGGGGGGTAGGTGGGGCGGTACAAATGCGTGAGGGCGGGGGTCACGGGGTCTCTTCCGCAAAGAGCGACATGATCCCCTTCAGCCGCTTTTCCCGTTCCCGCTTGGAGGGAGAGAAAAAGGGGAGGCGGGAGTCGGGCGTGCCGCCGACTGCAGTATATCCGCCCCCGAAGGCCGCGGGGACGGCGAGAAGGAGAAGGGCGGGAAAGACGAGCAGGCACAAGAGCACCGAAAAAAGATAGTCGTACCACCGCCACGGCGTGCCCGTAAGGACAATTTCTCCTGCAATCATACAGCCCGCGTCCGTCTCCTCCGCCGAGGCGGAAAACACATAGCGTTCCGCTTTTTTCTTCCGCGAGAGCACGACGCGCAGCTCCTCCCCTTTATAGGAAAGGTCGAGCCCGTCCTCACGCAGCGCGCGCACCCTTTCACGCAGTTCTTTCTTCGTTCCGCGGAAAAGATAGGTCATTCCTCCGCCTCCTGCGGGTCGCCGAGGAGGGTCGTAAAGTTCGTGTAGGTCACAAATCCCGCCTTTGCTTTCGGGGGCTTTTTCACGTGTTTTGCCCGCGTGCAGTCGACGGGGAGTTTGTCTCCCTTGCCGTCCGAGTACTTCGCGCACACCGCGGCGGCGAAGCGGAGCACGTCCTCGGGCGGCTCCTTCCCGTTCGTTCTCACGATCACGTGGCAGGAGTGCCGTCCCCGCGCGTGCAGCCAAAAGTCCTCGGGAGACGCGGCGCGGAGGAGCTTGTCGTTCTGGAGATTGTTCCGCCCCGCGAGGATGCGGAAGCCCGCCCTTTCGTAGGAACGGTAGGGGATCTCCGCTTTTTTCTTCCTGACCGGATCCTTTTTGAGCAGCCCGTCGCTCTCCATCTCCTCCGCCGCGGACGCGAGGTCCTCCGCCGTCTCCGCCGAGAGGACGAAGGCAGACAGGGAGGCGAGGTAGTCGAGCTCCTCCGCCGTCTCTTTCTTTTGCGGGGCGAGCGCCTCGAGGGTGCGCTTTTGCTTACGGTACCGCTTGAAAAACCCTTGCGCGTTTTCGGCGGGGGAGAAACGGGGATCGAGGGAGATCTTCACCGTTCCGCCCGTCGTCCAATCCTCGAGCTCGCACCCGCGCGAGCCTCTTTCGACCCGCCACAGGTTCGCGGTGAGGAGTTCCCCCTTCACGCGGAGCTGTTCGCAGCCCGCGCACTCCCGCTCCTTATCCGCGATCTGCCCGAGCCGCTTTTCGTGCTTTTTGATCGCCGCGGCGAGGACGGCGGAGAGCTTCCTCCGCTCCCCCTCCACCCGTTTTACGGCGCGCCGCTTGAGGTAGAAGGCGGTCTGCGCTGCCGAGAGAGTGGGGTAGGGGACCCCGCCGGGTACGGCGCGCGCGAAGAAGTCGGCGGGAACGCCGTCCCGCTCCGTCACGCACGGGGAGACCTCGTCCGAGAAGATGAAATCGTGCACATGCCTCGCGAAATCCCCGCCGCGGTAGGCGGAAACGATCTGTTCCGCGGTGACGGGGGCGAGCCCCGAGACGCGCGTAAAGAGGAAGTGCCCGTCCTTCGGCCCGTCGAGGAGGGCGGAGAGGGCGGGGTAGTCGGAGGGGTTCACCTTGTCCTGCGGGAGGGGGAGGACGTACTTCACCCCCGCGAGCACGGCGCGGCGGCAGTTTTCGTCGAGGGAGGTCGTCTTCACGGCGCCGAGCACGGTGTCGCCCTCGAGGAGGAGTGCATTGGAATATTTCCCCATCACTTCCACGACGAGCTCCCTTTCCCCCGTCACGAATTCATTGCGGCAGAGGAAGCGGATGCGGAGGATGCGTTCAAAGCCCTCCGTTTTCACCGAGAGCACCTCCGCGCCCTGCAGGTATTTGCGGAGGAGCATGCAGAAACTTCTGGCGACGGCGGGGTTCTCCCTGTCGTCGTCGCAAAAATACACCCCGCAGTCGGAGGCGTTTACGTTTACGACGAGTTTAACCGTCCTCTTTCCCGTGTATATAAGAAAGGAGACTTCTTCCCGTTCGGGTTGGTTGATGCGGTTTACGTGCCCGCCCGCGAGCTCTTCGTTGAGCTCTTTCGCGACGAGGCGGAGCGTGAATGCGTCTTGCGGCATAGGTCACCTCGGGGCGGAGCGGGGAGCCCCGCCGCCTCTTTTCTCCGATAATTATACCGCGAAAATCGCAATTTGTAAATAAAAACGCTTTTCTTTTCCCGCCCGTTATGCTAAAATATGGGGTATTGAAAAGGTACGAGAGTATTTGAGGAGTATATTGTTATGGATTACAAAGTCACACCCGCAGAAAAGAGCACCGTGAAGATCGAGATCGGGTTCACCCCCGAAGAGTGGGAGAACGCGAACAACGAGGCCTACCGCAAAAACCGCAGCCGCTATGCGGTGAACGGTTTCCGCAAGGGCAAGGTGCCCAAGCACGTGCTCGAACTCTACTACGGCAAGGGGCTCTTCTTTGAGGACGCCCTCAACCAGCTCTTCGGCGAGCACTACGGGGCGATCCTCGGGAAGGAGGAGAAGAACTTCACCCCCGTCGGCGAGCCCTCCGTCTCCCTCGCGGAGGATTTCTCGGAGGAGCACGTCGCCCTCGTCGCGACGGTGCCCGTAAAGCCCGAGGTGACCGTCGGGAAATACAAGGGTATAAAAATCCGCAAGTACGAATATAATGTTACGGACGCCGACGTGGACCGCGACATCGAAAACACCCGCGAACGCACGGCGGAGAGCGTGGACGTGAGCGACCGTCCCGCAGCCCTCGGCGACACGGTGAACATCGACTTCGAGGGCAAGACGGACGGCGTCGCCTTCGAGGGCGGCACCGCGCAGGGGTACGACCTCACCCTCGGCTCGGGGCAGTTCATCCCGGGGTTTGAGGAGAGCGTCGCCGGAATGACGCTCGGCGAGACCCGCGATATAAACGTCACCTTCCCCGAGGACTACCAGCAGGAGACCCTCAAGGGGAAGCCCGCCGTATTCACCGTCACCCTCCACAAAATTACGGGCAAGAAGCTCGCCCCGCTCGACGACGAATTCGCCAAGAAGATGGGGAGCGAGACCCTCGAAGCGTATAGGGCGAAGGTGCGCGAGCGTCTCGAGAGAAACGCCGCGGCGCGCGGCCTCAACGAGACGGAGAACTCCATCCTCACGGAGATCGCGAAGGAGGCCTCCGCGGAGATCCCCGAGGCGATGATCGAACGGCAGGAGGATGCGGCGATGCAGCGCATGGAGTATAACCTCATGTATCAGGGGCTCCGCCTCGACGACTATCTCCAATACATCGGCTCCACCCGCGAGGAATACAAGAAGAACTTTGCGGAGGAGGCCCGCCGCGAGGTCCTTCACCAGCTCATCATCGAAAAACTCATTGGGGACGAGCATATCGAGGCGACCGAAGAGGAGATCGAAAAGAAGATCGCAGAGCAGGCGGCGAGCGTCGGCAAGGAGGCGGAGGAATACAAGAAGACGTTGGATCCCCGCCAGCGCGACTACATCGAGAGCGACATCAAAGTCACCAAGCTCTTCGATCTCCTGCAGGCAAATAACGAAATGTATCTTGAGGACGAAGAGGGCGCGGCGGAGCCCGCAAAGAAGCCCGCAGCCAAGAAACCCGCCAAGAAGAGCGCGAAGAAAACGGAGGAACAGGCATGAACGAGAAGAACGTATTGATCCCCTATGTCGTGGAGCGCACGTCGGGCGGCGAGCGGAGTTACGACCTCTACTCCCGCCTCTTGGAGGACCGTATCGTGTTCCTCTCCGGGGAGATCGACGACGCGACGGCGAACACCGTCGTGGCGCAGCTCATCTTCCTCGAGGGGAAGGACCCCACGAAGGACATCAGTCTCTACATCAACAGCCCCGGCGGCTCCGTTTCGGCGGGTCTCGCCATCTATGATACGATGAACTACATCCGTTGCGACGTCTCCACCATCTGCGTGGGGCTCGCGGCGTCGATGGGCGCCTTCCTTCTTGCGGCGGGCGCGAAGGGCAAGCGCTATGCCTTGAAGAACAGCGAGATCATGATCCACCAGCCCCTCGGCGGCGCACAGGGGCAGGCGAGCGACATCAAGATACAGGCGGAGCACATCCTCCGCATCCGCGACAAGATGACGAGGATCCTCGCAGAGAACACGGGAAAGAGCTACGAGCAGATCGCGCGGGATACCGACCGCGACAATTATCTCTCCGCCGACGAGGCGAGGGACTACGGCCTCATCGACGCTGTCTATTATAAGCGCTGATCGGAGGCAAAACAGGGGAATGGGGTACGAAAAACCCCGTCCCGCGAATAAGGGGAGTGCGGCGCGCCGTCCTCTCCGAGGGAGGTAACAATGGCAAAATACGAACAACAGTGCTCTTTCTGCGGAAAAGAGAAATCGAAGACGAAGAAACTCATCGCGGGCCCCGACGGGGTGTTCATCTGCGACGAGTGCGTGGAGCTTTGCAGGGACATGCTCGATAAGATGCCCTCCTCCTCCGCCGCGGAGCCCGTCCCGCTCAAAAAGCCCGCCGAGATCAAGGAAGAGCTCGACAAATACATCATAGGGCAGGACAAGGCGAAGCGGGTGCTCTCCGTCGCCGTCTACAACCACTATAAGCGCATCAACGCGCTCACCGAGGGCAAGAAAGAGGACGATGTGGAGATCGAAAAGAGCAACATTCTCCTGCTCGGCCCCACGGGGAGCGGCAAAACGCTGCTCGCCCGCACCCTCGCGAAAATTCTCAACGTGCCCTTCGCAACGAGCGATGCGACCACCCTCACCGAGGCGGGTTACGTCGGCGAAGACGTCGAGAACATTCTCTTGAAACTCATCCAGAACGCCGATTACGACATCGAGAAGGCGCAGCGCGGCATCATCTATATCGACGAGATCGACAAGATCGCGCGGAAGGGGGAGAACGTCTCCATCACCCGCGACGTCT
>CANREU010000030.1 GCA_947629725.1 uncultured Clostridia bacterium | reverse complement strand
AAGAAATCATCATCTTCATCCGCAAAATCGTCTTCGGCTCTTGCTTTGCCGCCCAAAGTCTCGATGCCGAGGGAGAGGGGCATGACGTCGAGAAGGAGGACGTCCTTCACTTCGCCCGTGAGGACCCCGCCCTGAATGGCGGCGCCGACCGCCACGCACTCGTCGGGGTTGATCCCCTTGAAGGGCTCTTTGCCCGTGATCTCCTTCACTTTCGCGACCACGCAGGGCACACGGGTGGAGCCGCCGACCAAGATCACCTTGTCGATGTCGCCGTAGGAGAGGCCCGCGTCCTTCATCGCGAGGCGCATGGGCTCCGCCGTCTTTTCGACGAGGTCGGAGATGAGCGCTTCGAACTTCTGGCGGGTGATCTCGAGCTCGAGGTGTGCGGGACCTGCGTCCGTCATGGAGATGAAGGGAAGGGAAACGGAGGTGGAGTTCATGCCCGAGAGCTCGATCTTCGCCTTCTCCGCCGCCTCCTTCAAGCGCTGCATCGCCATCTTATCCTTCGAGAGGTCCACCCCGTGGGACTTTTTGAACTCCTCGACCATGTAGTCCATGAGGCGCTTATCGAAGTCGTCGCCGCCGAGCATGTTGTTGCCGTTCGTCGCGAGGACCTCGAAGACGCCGTCGGAGATCTCCAGAATGGAGACGTCGAAGGTGCCGCCGCCCAAATCGTAGATCATCACCTTGCTGTTTTCTTTCTCTTTGTCGAGCCCGTAGGAGAGGGCCGCCGCCGTGGGCTCGTTGATGATACGGAGCACGTTGAGCCCCGCGATCTTGCCCGCGTCTTTGGTCGCCTGGCGCTGGGAGTCGGTGAAATAGGCGGGGCAGGTGATGACGGCGTCCGTCACCTTGCTGCCGAGATACGCCTCCGCGTCCGCCTTGAGTTTGGAGAGGATCATCGCGGAGATCTCCTGCGGAGAGTAGCTCTTCTCGTCGATCTTCACCTTATAATCGGACCCCATCCTGCGTTTTATGGAGATGACCGTCTTTTCGGGGTTGGCAACTGCCTGTCTCTTTGCGACCTGCCCGACGACGCGGGAGCCGTCCTTCTGGAATGCAACGACGGAGGGGGTCGTCCTCGATCCCTCCGCATTCGCGATGACGACGGGCTCGCCGCCCTCCATCACCGCCACGCACGAATTGGTGGTACCCAAGTCAATACCGATAACCTTTGCCATATCTTTTTCTCCTTTCTCTTTCACGATTTTTATTTTACGACGACCACCTGCGCGAAGCGGAGCACTTTGCCGTTCTGCTCGTATCCCTTGAGATACACCTGCTTCACGGTGCCGCTCTCCTCCCCCTCTTGGGGCTCGACCGCCATGATCGCCTCATGCTTTTCCGCGTCGAAGGGCTGCCCGACGGGGTCGATCGTCTCGATCTTTTCGCTTTCGAGGAGCTTTTTGAAGGCTTCCGTCACCATGAGGATCCCCTTCTTCGTGCCCTCGTCCGCACAACTCAACAGCGCCCGCTCGAGGTTATCCGCGATGGGGAAGAGCCCCTTCACGACGTCTGCCCTGCCCTCGCGGTAGCGCTGCGCGCTCTCGTTCGCCGTGCGCCTGCGGTAGTTTTCATACTCCGCCGAGACGGAATACCACTTGCGCTTGAAGTCCTCCGCGTCTGCCTGCGCCTTCTCGAGGGCTATTTCCGCCTCGCTCTTTTGGGGAGCGGGCTCCTCCAAAGGCGCCTTCTCGGCGGGTTCTTCCGCGGGCGCGGGCGCCCCCGTTTCCTTTTCTTTCTTTGCGGGTTCTTTTTTCTGATCTTTCTTCACAATGATACCGCCGTCCGTTTTTCGGTCAATTTTAATATAAAGTGTTTTTAACTTGCTTAAACGGGATTTGCGAAAAAAATCGTATTTCGGCAAAATTTTTTGGGCGGCGCTCTTTACTTTCGGGGCAAATTGTATTACAATAAAGGGAGAAACGGAGGGAGTTATGGAAACGAGAGCATTCGAACTGTTCGCAAAACGCAACAACCGCGTGGCGATCCGCGTGATCCCCGGGCATTTCGCCACCCTGCATTCCCACGTGAACTATTGCGTGGACATGACCCGCGTGAAGAGCGAGCTCACCCCCGCAAGGAGCGCCGCAAAGCTCTTCGCCGAGAGCCTCTCGGGGGTCGCGATCGACGTCATCATCACCCTCGAGCGCACGAAGATGGTGGGCGCCTTCCTCGCCGAGGAACTCGCGAACTCCACGGGCCTCAACATGAACCAGGAGATCGCCGTCATCACCCCAGAATTCACGGCGGACGAAAAGATCATCCTGCGCGACAATCTCCTCCCCTATGTGAAGCACAGAAGGGTGCTCATCCTCGCCGCCACCGCGACGACGGGCATGACCGTTTCGGGCGTCATCCGCGGCATCCGCTACTACGGCGGCCAGACGGTGGGCGTCGCAACGGTGTTCGGCGGGAAATTCGAGATCCCGGGCGTGCCCGTCTTCCGCCTCGTGAGCGCGGAGGACCTGCCCGACTACAGCTCCTACCGCGCCGTGGAATGCCCCCTCTGCCGCGACGGCAAGAAGGTGGACGCACTCATCAATTCCTACGGCTACAGCAAGATGTGAAGATTTGACGGCAGAGCCGCCCGCCCCGCGGGCGGCTTTTTTTGCGCTCTCTTGCCTCGGACCGTTTGGAGGGTGGGACAACCTGCCCTCGCCCTCCTTTGGGGGGGGGCGGGCGGGGGCGCGGTGCCCACGAATTACAGCGAGCTCCCCCATTCCTCATACCGAGGGCGTAGCCCGAGTGTATCTTGAAAGATTCACTCGCCCTCTGCGAGGGCTCGGAATGAGGGAAAACCTGCCCTCGCCCTCCTTTGGGGGTGAGGCGGCAGTAAGCTCGTTTCCCCGCCCCGCTATAAAACACGTCACCCTGAGCGAAGTCGAAGGGTGACCTCATTATAATAAGGTCATGTTTCGACTGCGCTCAACATGACGTATTTATGGAGTCGCTCAACATGATGTATTTATGGGGCCGCTCAACATGACGTATTGGTGCGGCGTGCGTAAAACCTGCCTCCGTGGGAGGGGGCAGGAGGCGGGCCGTTCCGTAAAAAAATTCCGAAAATCGTGTCATGTCTGCGGAAAAAGGGGCAAGGGGTGCGGTATAATCGTTGTGCGACGGGTAGAAGCGAGGTGTTGTATGACTGCTTTTGACTTCTTCGAGGTCTTGCGCCGCTTCGGCGCGGACGTTCTCCTGCTCGCATTCGGGGTGACGCTCGTCACTTCCCTCGTAAAGAGGGCGCTCCCGAAGCGCGTTTCGGGGAAGGCGGGAGTGTTCCTCCCCTTCCTCTTCGGCATCCTGTTCTATGCGGCGTACCGCATGATCGCGACGGGCGGTTTCGCTCCCCTGACCTCCGGCATCCTCTCCACGCTGGAGGGCGGCTTCGGCTGCGGGAGCGCGGCAACGATCTACTACGTCCTCTACGAACAGTTTTTCCGCGGCAAGACCTGTTCTCCCCTTGCCCCTCTCCTCGAGGGGATCGTGGAAGAGGAGCGCATGGAGGAGGCCGCAAACGCCCTTCTTGAGGGGAGCAAAGGCGTTGACGGCGAGGAACTTCCCGCTTTCGCGGCGGAAACGCTCGCCCCCTTCGCCCTTCCCGGGCTCCCCCAAGAGGAGCTCGCCCTTGCGGCGCTCTTCGTCGGAAACTATCTGAAAGCGCTGCGGACGGGCTGATCCCCGCTCCCTCTCCCCCTGCGGGAGGGGGAGTTTTTCCGTATAAAATTCCCCCGCCCTCCCATACTCGTGATATATGAAAACGGTATCGGGCGACCTCAAAAAGACGAGGGACGCCCTCAAAAAACTCCTCCCCGCGGAGGACGTCCTCCTCTTCGACTTCACCTCGGAGAAGGGGCTCGCCTTCACCTGCGTCTTTGCCGACCCCGTGTCGGACAAGGAGGCCCTCGGCGAGGAAGTCGTAAAGCCTCTCCTTCGCTACGAGGGGGGCGCGAAGGCGGAGGAGGTGGGCAAAAAGCTCGCCTTCCCCGAACTCAAACGCGAAAAGTCCCTCGAAAAACTCGCGGCGGAGGTGCTCGCGGGCAACCCCGTCCTCCTGTGGGAGGGAATGGACGAGGGGCTCGTTGCGGGGACAAAGAAGGTGTTCTCCCGCGCCGTGGCGGAGCCGCCGACCGACGTCGCCCTCAAGGGCCCGCGGGAGGGATTCGTGGAGGACGTGAAGATCAATGCCTCCCTCGTGCGCAAGCGGCTGAAAACGGGGGAGCTGCGCATCGAGACGTTTGAGGTGGGCAGGCGCTCCAAGACCGCCGTGTTTTTGTGCTATTTGGAGGGGACGTCCGACCCGAAAACGGTAGATGGGGTGCGAAAAAAGCTCGGGGGGATCGACATCGACTACGTTCCCGATTCCTCCTATCTCACCCACTTTCTCTCCTCCCGCCCCTTTTCCCTCGTGAAGCAGATCGGCACGACAGAAAAGCCCGACATCTTCTGCGCGAAGATCGCCGAGGGGCGGGTGGGGCTGCTCGTAGACGGCTCCCCCATCGCCCTCACCGCGCCCTATCTCCTCGTGGAGGACTTCCAATCGAGCGAGGACTACTTCGTTCCCCCCTACCGCGCGACCTTCACGAGGCTCCTGCGTCTCTTCGCCCTCGTCGTCGCCATCTATCTGCCCGCCTTCTACGTGGCGGCGCAGCTCTTCAAATTGCAGTTTTTCCCCGTAAAACTCCTCCTCACCATCGCGGGGAGCATCCGCGACATCCCCTTCTCCCCCTCCCTCGAGATGCTCCTCGTCTGCCTCGTGCTCGAAGTGCTGAACGAGGCGAGCATCCGCATGCCCAAGTATGTGGGCATGGCGCTCTCGGTGGTGGGCGCGCTCGTGCTCGGGGAGACGGCGGTCTCGGCGGGATTCGTCTCCACGCCCGCCATTATCATCATCGCCTTCTCGGGGATCGGCCTCTACGCCGTGCCCAACCTCATCGAACAGACCTCCGTCCTCCGCCTCGCGATGCTCCTCGTCGCGGGGAGCGTGGGCGCCTACGGCGTGATCCTCGCGACGGCGTTCATCCTCCTCTATCTCGTGACGACGGAGAACTTCGGCGCGCCTCTCGTCGCCCCCTTCTCCCCCGTCGTGGGGCGGGACCTCAAAGATTCCCTCGTAAAATACAATTTGGGAGCTCTTCCCCTCCGCCCGAAGACCCTCAAGAGCCCCAACAAAAGGAGGCTCGGATGAAAAAGATCGCCCCCCGCCAAGTCCTCCTCTTCCTCGCCTGCATCGCGCCCGCGGGGAAACTCGTCCTCCTCCCCGCCCGCCTCGCGGACGTCGCGAAAAACGACCTCCTCTTCCCCCTCCTTCTGCACATCTGCGTGCAGACGGCGGCCGTCTTCTGCGTGCTCCTCGCGGCAAAGCGGGAGACGGGGTTTTGCGAGCTCCTCGAAAACACCTTCGGGAAAATCGCGGGGAAGGGGCTCGCCCTCCTCTTTTCGGCGTTCCTCCTCTTTGCCGCCCTCCTCCCCCTTCTCGAACAGAAACACTTCGTGCAAAGCGTGTTTTACGACACCCTGCCCTCCGTTTTCGTGTTCTCCTCCTACTTCCTCTTCGCCGCCTTTGTCTGCGCGAAACCCCTCTCCTCCTTCGGACGGGTGTGGGACATCGCGGCCCCCCTTGCCGCCGCGGGATTTATCGGCATTTTCCTTCTCTCGGCGGGAAGCGCCGACCTCGCCGCCCTCGCCCCCGCGGGCGCGGCGGGAGCAAAGGGCTTTTTCCGCGGGGCGGCCTCCGCATGCGGCTGGTTCTGCGACGCCGCCCTCCTCGTCCCCCTTCTCGGGAAGATCGAATACAAAAAGGGGCTCGCGTGGAAGGGCGCCCTATGCTACCTTGCGGGAGGCGCCGCCGTCCTCCTCTTTGCCGCCGTCTTCTACGGCATCTATCAGGAGACGGCGGTCAACCAGCTCTTCGCCTTCGCCGCGACCGCCAAGTATTTCCCCGGCGTCACCACCCTCGGGCGGATCGACTACATCTTCACCTTCCTCCTCTCCCTCGCGATGGCGTTCTACGTCTCCCTCCCCATGCAGGGGAGCGTGGACTGCGTCTTACAGGCGTTCGGGCGGAGGAAGGTCCTCGCGCCCATCCTCGGCACCGCCGCAGGCGCCCTCTTCTTCGGGCTCGCCCTCGCCCTCGACTACCGCTTCGGCGACGTCCTCACCGTCTTCTCGGAGACCCTCTTCTGGATCTTCCCCGTCTTCTGCACCGTCCTGCCCCCGCTCTGCCTTGTTTTGAGGAGGCCCCGCAAGCATGCGTAAATTCTTCCGCCACCTGCCCATGAAACTGTGGCTGCTCCTCCTCGGGCTCGTCGCGTTCGCCTTCTTCTCCAACGACTTCGGGCTCGTGGACATCCAGAAGACGGCGATCATCCTCGCCGCCGGCGTCGACAAGACGGAGGAAGGCTTTGCCCTCACCGCCCAGATCGCCGTCCCCAAGGGGAGCGACCGCACGACGGGCGGCACTTCCTCCGTGGAGATCCGCGCGGAGGGGAAGACGGTCTCCGACTGCGTCACCGCCATCTTCACCGAGACGGGCTGGGTGCCCAAACTCGTGTTCTGCAACCTTATCGTGCTTGGCGAGAACGCGGTGAAGGAGGACGCCGTCGCCTATCTCAACTACTTCCTCCGCAACGACTACATGCCCGATTCCTGTCTTCTCGCCGCCTGCGCGGGCGAGGCGGGGGAACTCATCTCTTCCGTGAGCGCCATCGACGACGCCTCCTCCCTCGCCATCGAGAAGCTCTTCTCGGACGCGGCGGTGAAATCGGGGAGGGTCGTCACCGTCACCTTGAAGGACTTCGCCATCGGTTACTACGGCGTCTCGAAGAGTGGCTATCTGCCCTTTGTCCGCATGACGGGCCAAAGGGGCGGGCAGAACGACAGCGCCGCGCCCCCCGCTGGCGGGGTCGCCGAAGAGAAGGAGCAGAAGGTGTACAGCGCCGAGGAGACCGCCCTCTTTTCGGAGGGCAGGATGGTGGGCCTCCTCTCTCCCGAGGAGACCCTCGCCTTCAATCTCTTAAAGGGGAAGGTGTTTGCGGGCACCTTCGGCGCGGAGGAACAGGGGGAGCCCGTCACCCTCACCGTCGTGAAAAACGACGGGCACGTCTCCTTAAAGAAGGGCCCGACGGCGGAACTCTCCCTCTCGGTGACCGTCCGCCTCTGCTGCCGCGGCGTGACGGCGCCCGTCGAGGACGTCGCCGCGGACAAGGTGACGGAGGAGATCGTAAAGAACGCGCGTGAGACGCTGCAGGGCTACTGCGAAAAGCTCTTTACGACCTGCAAGGCGTGCGGGTGCGACGTCTTCTTCCTGAAGCGCGCCCTCTACCGCTCCTCCCTCAAGGAATATGCCGCGGAGAAGGAGGACTTTCTCGGGCGTCTCGAGCCCGTTTTCAAGACGGAAGTGCGCTCCATGCGCTGACTTTCCCCCGTCCCGGAAATTTTTTCGGAAAATTTTTCGGAAAAGTATTGACAAACCCGAAATCTATGCTATAATAAAGGCACAAAAGAAAATAACTCACAAAAAAAGTTATTTTCAAACAGGAGAACGACCGATGAACAAGTAACGAAGGGCAACCGAAGATCGCGGGCGGGAAAGTCCGCAGTCTGAGGGAGCCCCGAAGGAAAGCAAAAAGGAAGGTCTCCGAAAACTCATATCGGGAGGTACGACGATATGAAAAGGTTTACTCTCCGAGGACGGAAGATCTCGTAGAAGGAGGATACGCCAATGTACCATTCAAGTTCTACCCAAAGGGCAGAAATCTGAATCGGCCGAGAAGGGAATGCGGAAGGGATCGGGTACCGCAACGAACGAGGTTCGCACAAGAGAAGGCCGATAAAGCCCGCGCCGGGGGAGCGATGCGGGACTGAAACGCCGATACGCAGCCGGTAGACGTATCAGAGGCGGAGTAGGAGGAGTCGCAGAAGCGCGAAGTCTCTGCCCGACAACTGAATCACATGGAAATATCCCCGTGCGGTTGCGCGGGGATTTTCCTTGCCCTCCCCTACCCTCTCCGGAGGGCGAGGGCAAACTCTCCCCTCATTCCGAACGGAGCCATAGGCGGAGTGAGTGAATCTTGTCCTTTCGTGTTTGCAGAATATCGTGGGCGGACCCCCTCCCCTACCCCTCCCCCTGACGCAGGGGGAGGGCAAGTGTTGAAATACCCCTCCCCCTGACGCAGGGGGGAGGGCATGTGTTGAAAGTATAAGGGCGAGGCAAGAGGTAGGACGCCGCCCCGCACCCCTACCCCCCATTCCGTCCTGCCCTTTTCGCCCGATTTCGACCGTAAACGACCGAATGCCCCTTCTCCCCGTCTCCGCGCGCGTGATATAATCGGCGCACACGGAGGTCTCTATGAAAAAATTCAAGTTCCGCCGCCCGGCCCTCTCCTTCCGCACGGTCGGAGGGTATCTCCTTCTCACCGCCGCGCTCGCCGCGATGGGGTTCGCTCTCCCGCAAAAGGAGCCCGTCTCCCTCGCCCTCTTCTACGCCGCCTGCGCCTGCGGACTCAACCCCTTTGTCTGCGCCGTCGGGTTCCTGCTCTCGTCCGTCCCCCTCCTCTCCCTCGAGGCCTTCCTCGCCTGCGCGATCGTCGCCGCCTATTTTCTCCTCGTCTTCACCCTCTATCGGCGCTTTGATCGCAAGATGGGATGGGAAAAAACCCTCCTGCTCCTCCCCGCGCCGCTGCCCTTCGTCTTCCTGTACCCGCATACGGGATACGCCGTCTTCCCCTTCCCCGCCGTGTGGCAGAAGGCGCTCATCGCGGGGTTTTTGTACCTCCTCTCCCTCCTCTTCGAGGGCGGGCTCGACGCCCTCCTCCACCGCGCCTTCCGCTGCCGTCTCCCCGCCGCCCGCATCTCCGAGATCTGCGTCCTCTGGCTCTTTTTCGGGCTCGGGATCGTCTCCGCGCTCGGGGAGCTCCCCTATCTCGCGCTCGCCCTCTTCGGCGTTCTCTTCGCCGTCCTTCTCCTGAAAGACGCCTCCGCCGTGCTCTTTGCGGCTGCCCTCTCCCTCCCCCTCTGCGTGACCCGCGGCTCCGCCCTCCCCGCGGCGGAGTTTCTCGCGCTCTCCTGTCTTCCCCTCCTCGTGTGCGGATACGGGAAATTCGCCGCCGCCCTCGCCCTTGCGCTCGCCTTCCTCGCCGTGCAGTTCTTCCGCGGGCTCTACTCGCAGGACGCCCTCACCGTCCTCTTCACCCTCCTCGCCTGTCTCCTCCCCGCCGTCGCCGCCGTGTGCGTGCCCGAGAAGGCGTATAGGGCCCTCAACCGCACCCTTCTCCTCTACAAAAGGCGGACGCTGCCGCGCGTCGCCATCAACCGCAACCGCCGCGCCGTGGGCGAACAGCTCTACGAGGTCTCCGCCCTCTTCCGCGAGATCGAGACCGCCTTCGACTTCGACGATCCGCCCGACGGTTCCGCACGCAAACTGCGGGAAAAGCTCGTCTCCTCCCTCTGTGCGGGGTGCCGCGGCCGTGCGCGGTGCGAGCGCGGGCATGCGGAGGAGAGCATGGACAGGCTCATCGCCGTGGGGCGGGCGAAGGGCAAGGTGAGCCTCATGGACCTGCCCGCCGATCTCGCCTCCCTCTGCACGAACTCTGCGGGGCTCCTCTTCGCCCTCAACAAACACCTCGCCGACTACCGCCGCTATGCCGCCGAAATGGAGACGGCGCGGGAGGGGCGGAGGCTGCTCGCCGAGCAGGCGCACGGCGTAAGCGAAATTTTGAAGGACATCGCCCTCGAACAGAGCGAGGAGTTCGTCTTTTCGGACGAGGAGCAGCGCCTCTCGAACGCCCTCGCCGCGGCGGGGCTCATGAGTTCGGAGATCTTTCTCTACGGGGAGGGGGAGCGCCTCACCGTGAGTATGACCCTCGAAAACGGCGTCGACGGCAAAAAACTCGCCGCCGTCGCGGGAAAAGCCCTCAAGGTCCCCCTTTCCCTCGCCGAAAAGATCCCCCTGACTTCCGACCGCACCTGTTACATCCTCAAACGCAAGGCGCGCTTCGACGCGGCGTTCGGGGTCGCCTCCCGTCCCAAAAAGGGGGAGCTCGCGAGCGGGGATACCCACTCCATTCTGAAGATCGACGAGCGGCGGTTTCTCGTAGCCCTCTCCGACGGCATGGGCAGCGGGGAGGGGGCGCGCACCGTCTCCGACCACACCCTCTCCCTCCTTGAGAGCTTTTATAAGACGGGGATGCCCTCCGAGACGGTGCTCGGCACCGTAAACCGCCTCATCGCCTTTTCGGCACAGGAGACCTTCTCCTGCCTCGACCTCGCCGCCGTCAATCTCGACACGGGGACGGCGGACGTCGTGAAGATCGGCTCCCCCGCGGGGTTCATCCTCTCGGGGAAGGAGCTGCGGGTGCTCGAGGGGGAGAGCTTGCCCATCGGGATGCTCGAGGCGATCCACCCCGCCACCATGCGCGCGCAGATGAAGGAGAACGACTTCCTCGTGTTTATGAGCGACGGCGTGAGCGCGGCGTTCGGCTCCTCCGCCGACCTCTGCGCCTATCTCTCCGCCCTGCGCCCCCTCAACCCGCAATCGCTCGCCGAGGAAATTTTGCAGACCGCCCTCGGCAAATACCGCGGAGAGGCCGAGGACGACATGACCGTGCTGACCGTCCGCCTCACCTCCGCGGCATAGGGGACGGATTTCCGCCCGCCTTACAAATACGTCATGTAGAGCGTAGTCGCCCCCGCACCCCTACCCCTCGCCCCCCAAAGGAGGGCGAGGGCAAGTTTCCCTCATTCCTAGCGGAGCCGTAGGCGGAGTGAGTGAATCTTGTCCTTTCGGGAAAACGAGCACACCCCTCACCCTACCCTCCCCCCTCAAGTATAAGGGGGGAGGCAAGAGGAAAGGCGCCGCCCCCTCAAACGAGGGAGGAGGTGAAAAACTGTAAGCCGGGGCGCGCAGAGAGCAAACCCCCTGCCTTCGGCGGGGGGACATAGGGGGGTGGCAAGGGCGGGAACGCAAAAAAATCGCCCCCATTCCGCATTTTTGCGGAATGGGGGCGGGTCTTTTTCTCACAAGTCCTTCTTCAATTCCTTGATGACAAGGTCGGCAATGTAGCGGCAGCCGCGGTGGGTGGGATGGACGCCGTCCGCCGCAAAGAGAGCGGGGTCGATGTCCTGCGAGACCCCCGTAAAGATCTCGTCGAGGGGGATGAGGCGCACCCCTTCCTCCTCCGCGATCTTCCCCACGGCCGCGTTCGCCTTCGCAAGCGCGGGGCGCAGGCGGGACTTGTCCCCCACTTTAAGGACGTAGGGCTGCAAGAGGATCACCCTCCCGCCCGCCTTTTTCAGCGCGCGCACGAGGGCGCAGTAGTCCCTCTCAAACGCCTCGGCGGAGAGCTTCTCCCCCGCCTGCCACACGTCGTTGACCCCCACTTGCAGCACGGTGATGTCGGGCTCCTCCTTCACCGCCTCCTCCGCGCGGGCGAGCACGTCCGCCACGCGGTCCCCGCTCACGCCGCGGTTGACCACCTCGATCTCCGCCTCGGGATAGAGCAGGCGCAGTTTGCCCGCGGCGATCTTCACGTACCCCTCGCCGAGGTCCCTTCCGTTCTCGCGGTCCCGTCCCGAATCGGTGATGGAATCGCCGATAAACACGATCTTCATTTTGTTCCCCCCTCTTTTCCGAACTTTTCCTTGTAACGGTCGATACATTTTTGGATGATCTCCACCGCCTCGTCGCGGTGGGCGATCTCCCGCACCGTCGTCTTTTTGTGCTCGAGTGTTTTATACACCTCGAAAAAGTGCATCATCTCGTCGAACACGTGCTTGGGCAGCTCGTGAATATCGTAGTAGTCGTTGTAGTTGGGATCTTTGAACGGGATGGCGATGATCTTCTCATCGAGCGCGCCGCCGTCGATCATCTTGATGACCCCGATCGGATAGCAGTTGACGAGGGTCATCGGGAAGATGGTCTCGTTGGTGAGAACGAGCACGTCCAGCGGGTCGCCGTCGTCCGCATAGGTGCGCGGAATGAACCCATAGTTCGCGGGGTACACCGTGGACGTGTAGAGCACGCGGTCGAGCCGCAAGAGGCCCGTGGACTTATCGAGCTCATACTTCGCCTTGCTGCCCCGCGGGATCTCGATGAGCGCCTCGAAATTGCCCGGCTTTATTCTACCCTCTTCAATGTCGTGCCAAATATTCATAAACTTGCTCCCGTATTTCATTTTAGCACACTTTATGAACATTCGCAAGACGGCGGACGAAATTTTTTTGTTTTTTTTCGGTGAGACCGAGGGAATGCTTTGACAAAGCCGCGAATTTATGGTATATTGATAACGCTTGCGGACCCGAGCCGCCCGCAAGAGCGCCGTCTTCCGAAGAAACTTTTCGCAAGAAAAGCGTAAGACGAGGTGCGCCGCAAACCGAAAATCCGCAGCTATCGCAAAAAAGATCGCGCAGCAAGATTTTTTGCGAAAGAGGAGCGGCAACGGAGCGCACTTGCCCTTTGTGCTTTAGCACGAAGGGCTCAAAGCGAAGTTTGCCGCGACGTGCAGAAGTACCCAAGAGGCTCAAGGGGCTCCCCTGCTAAGGGAGTAGTACCTGTGAAAGGTAGCACGAGTTCGAAT
>CANREU010000029.1 GCA_947629725.1 uncultured Clostridia bacterium | reverse complement strand
CCTCCCCACCACCCCCGCAAGCGGGGGAGCCTCCCCTCCGAAGGCGGGTAGGCCTTTCTCGGAAGTCCCGCCCTTTCACCACCCCTCACCCTGCCCTCCCCCCTCAAGTATAAGGGGGGAGGCAAGAATACGAACGCCCATGCCCCCGCGAGGGAGCAGGTTTTACGCACGCCGTACAAATACGTCATGTTGAGCGTAGTCGAAACATGACCTTATTACAATCGTGTTTTATAGCCTCCCCACCACCCCCGCAAGCGGGGGAGCCTCCCCTCCGAAGGCGGGTAGGCCTTTCTCGGAAGTTCCGCCCTTTCACCACCCCTCACCCTACCCTCCCCCCTCAAGTATAAGGGGGGAGGCAAGAGGACGGGGCTTTCTCGGCGCCCCCTCTTGGGGGAGCTGTCACGGCTGCCCTTGCCGTGACGGAGGGGGTTCGGCATTCCCAGACAGCTGCAAACCCCTATCCCCCCTTCGGGGTACTTCCCCCAAAAGGGGGAAGCAAGAGTAGGTTGGTCGGGGGTACCCCCCCAAAAAAAAGGGGAAGCAAGAATAGGTTGGCCGGAGGCGAGGGCAAAAGAAGCCCCCTCCGTGGAGGGGGCTTGTGCGTTTTGCGCGTCGGCGCGCTTCCCTTCTTATCAGTGACGTTTGCGGGAGACGAGGATTGCCGCGCCGCAAGCGGTGACGAGGGCCACGAGGACGCCGCCCGTGATGAACGAGCCGCAGCCGCCCTTGCCGCTTTCCTTGTCGCCTTCCGTGCCGCCCTGCGAGCCGCCGCCCGCGTCTTCGGGGTTCTTGGTCCACTTGGCGTAGATGGTGATCTCGCGCATTTCGGAGGCCTCGAGGGCGCCGATCTTGGTCGAGAAAGTGTCCTCAAGATACCAACCCTCGAAGGTGTAGCCCTCTTTCGTGGGCGCTTTCAGGGTGACGGTGCCGTCCGAATAGCGGTAGGTCGCGGGGTTGTCGGGAGAGTTGGTGCCGCCGTCGAGCTCGTAGTTGATCGTCCACTCGCTCTCCTCCACCTTGCCGTAGAGGATGGTCGCGGCGCCGCCCGTGTACTCTTCGGTCATCGCCTTATCGGTATACCACGTGGCGTGGCTGCCGAGCGGGACGAAGTCGAAGAGGCGGTCGAGGTCGTATTCCTCATCCGCCGCGGCGGTGACGAACCCGACATACTTGCCGCCGACGGAGAGCTTCACGGCTTTCGCGTCGACGAGGGCCTTCGCGGTGAGGCCGTTCACGTCGCACCCGGCCGCCTGCACGCTGCCGAGGAGGTAATACTCACTGCCGTCGAAGACGATGTCGTTCCACGTCACGCTGCCCGTTAAGGTGCCTGTGGGGATGAGGTTGAGGGTGACGGTCTTCGTCGCGAAGGAGGAGAGGATCGCCGCTTCGTCGTCCTTGAGTTCGGCTTTCTCTGCGATCGCCGAGACGGAGTTCGCCGCGGCATAGTTGAGTTCGGAACCGCGGAGCGCTTCGCTGCCCGCTACCTGCGAGGCGTCGAAGGACGTGTGCATGGGCGCGATCTCGAAGGAAGAGATCCAGCCGTTGAAGGAGTTCTGCCCTGCGGAATTGAATGCGCCGAGAAGGAGCCCCTCCCCTGCCGTACCGAGGTTGGAGTTATCCATCGACCAAGTATCTTCCGTCGTAGCCGCCGCGGTGCCGCCGGCGTTTTTGTTCGTACCGTGCCA
The DNA here is from genome assembly GCA_947629725.1 of uncultured Clostridia bacterium. Lineage (GTDB taxonomy): Bacteria > Bacillota > Clostridia > Christensenellales > Borkfalkiaceae > Gallimonas. The sequence goes on along the minus strand of CANREU010000029.1, from coordinate 11,519 downwards.
ACCGCCCTCGTAATCGCCCGTCGTGAACGTCTCGATCTTGTGCTTCGTCGTGGAGACGTTGATGACGGTGACATAGCTGCTGCCTTCGACGAGGCCGTTGGTCCAGCAATTCGTGCCGCCGAAAAATCCTTGTTCCCCCGCGACATCGAAGCGAAGATTGAGGGCGTACTTGTGTTTTCCGTTGCTGTCGGAGCTGCCCAGCGAGTTGATACACAAGGCAAGACCGCGCGTCGGAAGCGTATGGCTCGTTGTGGAGAAGATATACGTCCAATCGTTGGTGAAAGCGGCCCCGCCGTCGTCGCCGAGGGTATAGGCAATGCGGATGGTGAAGTCGGTCAGATCGTCGGTGAAGTCGTGCGTCCCGAAATCGAGATCGTAAAACATCTGCTGGCTGTTGGAATCCACGGGCTTTCCGTCGGAGACCGCGCTGTGGAACTGCATCCCTTTTACGGGATCGGCCGTGAAACCGTCGTAATTGGTGTTGAGGTCATGCCCGTTCCCCGTGATGTCCTCGAGCACGCCCGCCTTGAGATTTTCCTGCTTGGTGAGGTCGTAGGCGGCGATCTTCTCGTCGAAATCGACGCCCATGTAGAGGCGCACGCCGTCGCAGGTATCATCCGTTTTGCCGTCGATACGGATCAGAACGGAGTCGCCCTTGCGGACGGAGAGGGTCTCGTCGGTGAAGAGGGTGAAGTCGGACGTCTCATCCGCGGTGTAGAGGCTGCTCTTCGTCTCCCCGCTCACATGGAGCACGGAGAGGGAGACGCCGTCGCGCGTGGTGCTCGTGTCCGCCGTTCTCGCCTCGACGCCGTAAGACGAAAGGTCGCCCGCTTCCGAAACGGTGACGGCGTTGTAGACGATGCCCTTGAAGTGCGCCGTGCCGCCCGAGGGAGCCTGCCACTTCCAGATGACGCCCTCCTCGCCGGGGGTGTAAAGGGAGCCTTCGACGGCCGCAAGCCCTTCGCCCGTTCCGCTCGACCATACATTGCCCTCGCGGAGGAGCATCCCGTTTTCATCGGCGGTGCCTGCGAGCAGCCATACGCCGTTCTCCCCCTGATAAGAGGGCGAAGCGAGCCCGCCGTAATTCTCCGCGATCGCCGTGTCGGAGAAGAAGTCTCCGCTTGCGGAGGGCTCCGCCGCCAGTGCGGGAATGGCGCCCGCGCCGACGCTTGCCGCCAGAATAAGCGCGGCAGAGAGACAGGTCAGTTTGTGCATTTTCATAAATTTTCCTCCTATTGATTTTTGTTTGGGTTCCCCTATCAAGGTTCGGTCGGGCGGACGAGGAACTTCGCGGCGGCGTCCTTCCCGCAGTCCTTCACGAGGAAGGAAAGGCGCACTCTGCCCGTCCAACCCGTGGGTGCAACGGAGCCGGGCGTGACGGTCATTCTCCCCTTTGCCTCCTCGCCGAGGCCGACGGAGTAGACCGCCGCCTTCCCCGTGCCATACGGGATCGCCATCCCGCCGTCGAAGCCGTCGAAGGTGTACTGCGTGGAACGCGTCCACGAACCGTCCGGAAGTTCAAAGTCGAGACGGAAACCGAGCACGGCGTCTTCGGAGGCGGCGGGATGTCCCCACCGCTCGAACACGACGTCGAAACTGTCCTCCTTTGTGAGATCTTTCAGAAGGAGGCTCGCGGCGCTCTCGCCCGTCTCGTTGCCGTCCATGCCCACGTATGCCGAGAGGCTGCGGCTGTGTACGCTCGCATAGGGCGCGTTGTCGCGGCGTTCGGGATACCAGTAGTCGGCACGGACGAACTTGCCGTCCATGTCATAGGGATCGGCCACATCCGTCTTCGTGCCGTCGGCGTTGTCGAACTGCGCATAGGCGGCGCCGTAGGGCTCGAGGGTGATGTCGATATACAGCCCGTCCTTCGTTGCGAGCCCGTCGTCTTTGGCGGCGAGATAGGGAATGTTCGTCGTCGTGTACGTCTTGTGCGTGTCGTCCGAGAGATATAAAGCGGCGTTCGCGGTCCCGAAAGGAAGATCGCACGCCCGAAGGCGGAAGGTCTTCTCCTTGTCGGCGGTGTTGACGAAGACGACGCCCGCGCGGCCGTCGTCGGCGCCCGCCAAAGCGATCACGTCCTGATCGGGGCTGCCGGCCTTCACCCTGTCGACGGGGAGCTGCGCATACATCCACAGCGCATAGAAGGCGGGATAGCGCTCGTAGGAGAGCCCGTTGATGAGGTCGCAGTCGAGGCCGTCGTTCTTGTCGCTGACGAGGGACGCCCAGTTGATCTGGGTGACGTCGGTCGCGGCGAGGATGCGCTCGATCGCGCGGTAGAAATACGGGATGACCTCCGCCCTTGTGTACATGTCGGTGGTCGTCGCGACGAAGACGTTGAACTCGTTGAGCGACGTCTGCACCTTCTCGAGATCGGGATAACTGCCCGTATCGAGGTAGCCCTGAATGACGTTGCGGTAGTTGTTGAGGTAGTAATTGAAGGAGGTCTCCCCTTCGCCGCCGATGTCGCCGTACTGCCCGTAGTAGTGCCAAGAGAAGATGTCGGGCAAGGTCTCTTCATAGGTACGCTCGATGAAGTAGCCGAGGTCGGTGATGTTCTTCGCCTCCCCGTTCACTTCGCGGGTACGCTTTGTGACGGCGCGCTGGTTCATCCATGCGGCGGACATCCCCGCGACCTGCGCGTCGGGATCGGCGGAACGCACCCCCTTCGCCCCCGCGATGTACGTATCGGTGTAGTCCACCCAGTCGCCAGAGAAGAAGACGTGGTCGGGCTCGTTCAGAATCTCATAGATGGCATGGACGCCGTTGCGTTCCATCGTGGTCACGACATTGCGCGAGAAGGTCTCGTACTTCCCGAAGTCGTCGGGCACGCTCTTCCATGTTCCCGAAGGCGCCGCATACTCGGGGATGTAGGAAATGGAGATGTAGGGCTGGACCTTCACCCCTTTCAGTCCCTCCATGAGGGTGAGGGCGGGGATGTATTCGCCGTCGGAGGAGCCGTCTCCCCCGTTCGCGCCCGTATTCGCCCCGATCCCGTTGTAGCCCTTCCCGATGCCGAGCGCAATGCGCATGTTGGACGAGTTGAGTTCCGCGAGCGCGGGCAATACGGTGAGCATCTCGTTGTCGAAGGAGGCGGGCGTGTAGCCCGACCATGCCCAGTCGGAGGTGAAGTAGTCGAACTTCTTCAGATTTTGCACGGAGGTCGCGTCCTTCTCGGAGAAACTCACCGTGACCGTGTTCGTTTTTTTGCCCCCGGCGGCGCAACCGCCGAGCGCCGCGCACATGAGAAAGGTTGCCATAAAGACAGACGCTCCTTGTTTGATTTTCATTCTGCGGTACCTCCCGTCTTGATGTTGATGCGGATGACGGAGTTATCGTTGTTCTGCCCGCCGTTGCAGCTCAATGCGAAGTAGATGACGTCCCCCTTCTTCACGTCTTGCGAGAACTCGACCGTGTGCAGCACATATTCGTTCTCCGCGACGATCTCCGAAAAGAGGAGATCCTCCGAGGTGTAGTCGTTGAGCACGCCGTAGAACCATACGCCGTCCTGCCCCGCGCCGAACCCGTCGGGCGGGTTGCGGAAGATGGTGGCGGTGACGTCGAGCCGCGTATCCGCGGGCGAAGTGAACGAGATGACCGACTCCGCATTCAGCCCGGGGACGACTTCGTAGATCCCGATCTTCATCCAATAGTCGGCGCCGCGGTACATGCCGTAATCCTCATGATAGGTCATGGGGAAGAGGTTTCCGTCGAGGTCGCCGCGGTAGTAGTTCCAGCCGCGATAGCCCTGCATGCTCGAAAAATCGCGCACGAAATCATACTCGGAGAGAAGTTCCTGCTGCGGCTCTTCCTTCCCCGTCTCCTTGTTTCCGCCGCATGCGGCGAGCGGGAGCACGCATAGGAAGAGGGCTGCGAGCGCCAAGATTTTTTTCATTGCTTTTTCCTCCTCTTGATAAGGACCGCGGACGCCGCAGAGGCCGCCGCAAGGCCCGCAATGCAACCGCCGAGCCCGACCGAAGAGGCGCAGCCGCCCTCCGTTTCGCCCTCACCCGCCGTGAAGTGCTGCTCGGGCGTGTGTTCGGCATGCGTGACCCCCATGACCTCGGTGAGCGAATCGGTGAGGTTGACGAGGGAAGCGCGGACCGCGTCGGCATCGAGCTTTTCGCCGCTCCCCTTGAAGGAGAAGGTGACGTTGAAGAGCACCGCGTCGTAGCCGTTGTTATACCTTCCGCCGCTCTCGGTGTAGTAGAAGATACAGTCGCCCTGCTTCACGGGGACGTTTTCGATCTTGTCTTCGAGGAGCTGCGTCTCGATGTCGGCGCCGAAGTGATACTCCCAAAGGGGCTCTTCGTTCTTGTAGATCCCCGCGTAGAGCCCGTCGCCGCCCTGCCACGGGCGGTTGACGTTCCCCGTGAGGGTGACGGTTCCGTCGCGGTCGGCGACCCAGCACGCCATCGAACCGATGCGGGGCCCGCTGTTGAAGTGCTTGTCCTCAAACACCCCGCACCACGATTCGGAGAAGGGGCCGCACCAGTGGGGCACCGCATGTTCGGGCGATTCGCCCCACGTCATCAGCGCATACTTGTGCGGCGAGCCGAAGAGGTAGAACCAGTTGTTCTTGCCCTGCTCCGTCGAATAGAATTCGCTGCAATCCTCCGCTTCCGCCGTCTCCCCCGCCGCCGCGGCGGGACGGATGGCGGGCAACAGGAAGCAGAGCAGCGCCATAAACGCGAGCATGGGGATAGCTATGGCCTTTTTCATACGATCCCGAATCCTCCTTCATAGAGTCTTGCAAAGAAGTCCTTGTAGAAATCTTTGTGCTTTGCGTATTCGGCGTTGAGGGTCTCCACGAGGAGGGTGCCCTTCCACGCATTGTTGTATTTGCCGCAGAAGTCCGTCCACGTCGAATTGTACGAGGCGGTGTAGTGGGCGGCGTCGCCGCGGAGATCCGCGTAGTCGCTGTCGCCGAGCGCAAGCCCCTTCTTGCCCGAAGCGTTGTAGATACGGCTGTCGGAGATAAATCCGACGAACGCTTCGCAGGCGTTGTTGGAAGCGGCGAGGTCGTAATCGACGTATGCCTCGGGCTGCAAGACGTTGAACGGGTCGTGCTTGCGCACGGCAATGAGTTCGTTGAAGAAGTCCTTGATGAACTCGTAGTTGGTCTGATACGGGCTCTCGTAACCGAAGGTCCAGGAGGCGAAAGAGCCGATCGGGAAGGCGTTGTCGAACGTTTCGAGCGTCTTGTTGAAGCCGTGTTCGTCCTTGCCCATGAGGCTGACGCGCTTGCCGTCCTCCACCTTGTAGTGCACCCCCTCAATGCCCCACGTGAAGAGCTCGTGCGCCTCTTCGCTCATGAGCCAATCGAGGAAGCCGAGGGCGAGACCGATCTTGCGGTCGCTTAAATTCCCGCTGATACACACGGCGTCCCAGAAGCCCGGGTTGCTCCGCGCGCCGCGCTCTCCGAACTCGCCCGCGGGCGGGACGATGCAGGTGAACATCTTCTGCGCCTCCTCCATCGTCTTGCCGTAGGCCTCCATGAAACTCACGAGGATGCTGTTGTAGTAGAAGTTCTCCATATACATCCCCACGTTGCCCTGAATGAAGCTCGTGCGGGCGTCCGGCTCGGTGAGCGTGATATAGTCGGGGTCCATGATCCCCTCCTGATAGAGCTTGTTGAGGAAATACACGCCCTGCTTGTTGCCCTCGGTCACCCAGCTCGACGCAATGCCGCCGTCCGCCGTCTCCACATATCCCCAATAGGTGGAATCGTGGAGGTCGGCATGGCTCATCGCCTCGAAGATCCAGCCGTTGTACCACATGTTCGAGGTGCAGCAGGTGTAGCCATACGTATCGTTGCGTCCGTTGCCGTCGGGATCGTACTTCGTGAAGGCATAGGCGAGGCGGTAGAACTGCGGAAGGGTGTCGGGGATCCCAAAGCGGTATTGCGCATACTTGTCGGGCTGCGCCGCATATTCCGCCGCGGTGGCGATATTCTCCGCCTCGAGGATGCTCCCGAGCTTGTTGTTGAGGTTCTCGATCCAGTCGGTGCGGATAAAGAGACCGTGCATGGGAATGGTCGGGAGCGGGATCGCATAGTGGTGCCCGTCCGCATAGTAGAGGGTATCCTTGAGGAAGTCAAACTCCTTCAGGCGGGCGTACACATTGGGATATTTCTCCTGCGTGACATACTCCGACAGGTCGGCGACGGCGCCGTCCTTGATCCAGCGGCGGTAGGTGGAGGGCTCGTCCCATGCGGGCGTGACGAAGATGTCCGGGAGGTCCTCCGAACTGTACAGCATGTTGAGTTTCTCCGCATAGCCCGTGTTGGAGACACTCATCACCTTGATGTCCACTCCCGTCCTCTCAACGACCCTGCGGTAGATGGGCGTCTGCTGCCGTTTCCCCGTGTTGATCTGCGCGATGTCCCAGCGGGCGAGTTCGAGGGTGTTTGTCCCGTCGTCCTTCTTTTTTCTCCCGCCGCCGCACGCCGTTGCGCCGAACAGCAGCACGGCAGAGAGTGCGACCGAGAGCGCTGCAAGTGCTTTTTTCATACCTACCTCCTTATCAAAGTGTATGTGCTTCCGCGACTTTTTTCCGTCACTCTTTCACCGAGCCGATCATGATCCCCTTCACGAGGAACTTCTGGCAGAACGGGACGATCGCCATGATGGGCAGGATCGCGAAGACGACCATCGCCGCCTCCTTCCCCTTTTGATAGGTGAGATCGATACCCGAGAAGTCGACCGCGGTATTCCCCGAGAGCATGTTCCTGATCTCGAGGGCGAGGGGATTCAGGTCGGACGAATGGATGAAGAGCATCGGCCAGTACCAGTCGTTCCACTTGTCGACGAAATAGAAGAGCCCGATGGTGATGAGGCCCGCCTTTGCGAGCGGCAGCATGAAGCGGAAGAAGATGATCACTTCGTTCGCCCCGTCGAGCTTGCACGACTCGATGATGGATTTAGGGACCTGACGGAAGAAATTCCGCAGGATGATCATATAGAACGCGTTCACGCCGAACGGGATGATGAGGGAGAGCGGATTGTCGATCATCCCCAGCCCCTTCACCGTGAGATAAAAGGGGATCAGCCCGCCGCCGAAGAACATCGTGATGAGCACAAAGATGAAGAAAATGCGGTTGCCGGGCATCCGCGTGTTGGAGAGCGCATAGGCGCCGAGCGACGTTAAAAACAGCGCATAGAAGGTGTAGCCGACGGAGACGAGAATGCTTTCGAGCAGGGCGAAGTGGATCCTCCCCTGCGTGAAGATGAAGCGGTAGGCGTCGACATTGAAGTGCCACGGGATGACGATAAAGTAGGACGAATAGTAGTCCCCTTCGCTCGCGAACGAGATGAGGAGCATGGAGATGAAGGGGTACAGGCAGATACACGCAAAGAGGATGAGGACGGCGAAGATGACGTAGTCGAACGGCTTCGGCGCGTTGAGGGTTCTCTTTTTCATTCGTAGATACCGCTCCCCGTCAATTTTTTTACGAGCGCGTTGCCGCCGAGCAGCAAGAAAATGTTGAGGACGGCCTTAAAGAGCCCGAGCGCCGTCGCCCGCTCGAATTCGCCGCTCGCAATGCCGAGCCTGTAAACATAGGTGTCGAGAATGTCCGCCACGGAATACACCGAAGCGTTGTAGAGGTTGAAGATGGGGTCGAAACCCGCATTCAGAAGGCTCCCCACCTGCATGATGAACATGACGACGATGATGGGCAGGATACAGGGGACGGTGATGCTCCACATCATGCGGAAACGGCCGCAGCCGTCGAGCTTCGCCACTTCGTAAAGTTCGGGATTGACATTGGTGATCGCCGCAACATATACGACCGTCCCCCACCCCGCGTTCTTCCAGTTCTCCGAAATGAGAAGGATGAGATAAAACCAGCGCGCCTCGGTGAGGAATTTTACGCGCTCGGCGCCCAGCATGGCGATGATGTTGTTGAGGAGCCCCGTATTGGTGGCAAACATGCTGAAAACGATGGTCGCCATCACCGCCCACGAGAAGAAATACGGGAGATACATCACCGTCTGAATGGCGACGCGGCTCCTGCGGAAAGGAACTTCTGCGAGGAAGAGGGCGAGAATGATGGGCACGGGAAAGCAGAACACAAGTTTGAGAAGACTGATGACGATGGTGTTGCGGAAGGCGCGGAAAAAGTATTCCTGCTCGAACAGCCACGTGAAGTTTTTGAAGAGCGGATCGAGCCACTCGCTCCCGAGGATCCCGAGGCTCGCACGGTAATCCTTGAAGGCGATCACGATGCCGTACATCGGATAGTAACTGAACACGAGAAAAAACGCCACGACGGGGAGCATCAACAAGTAGACGTACTTGAACTCGTTGAGTTTCCGCATGAGCAACGCGCCGCGCCTCTTTTTTTCTCCGCTTTTCTTCAATGGAAGTACACTCCTTGCCATTCTTCGGTCTCTATTATAGTCCCCCCTTCCATGAAAAAACAATAAGAAAAATTTTGATTGTTATCAAAGATATTTATTCCTTTCATTCAAGGGGCAAAAAAAGCCGCTTTATAGGGGGTTTTCACACAATTTGTTCAATTATTGTAAAAAATTTCATCAATTTCCCGCCGAAATTCTTTCATACTGGCACAATTTTTCGTAAAATTCACTTGCGCCCGACCGCAAACAATGGTATAATAAAAGCGGAAAAGAAGGCTGAATCTAAATTTTTCGGAGAAACGGAAATGTCTTACGAATATTGGCGGGATTATCAGGAATACGTCGGATTCGGGAAAAACATCGCCTACGACCACTACCATAAATCGCTCGAATTCATCTACAGTTTCAAGGGGATCCTCCGCTGCTCGATCAACAGGCGGAGCTTTATCCTGCACGAGGGGCAGCTCGCCGTCGTTCCCCCCTTCGCCTCCCACGAGATCGACGCCGAGAACAAGGCGTTCACGCAGATCAATGTGTTCCCGCCCTCCTTCTCCGACGACTATATCGCCGAGCTCGCCCAGCGAAAGCCCTTCTATGTGCTCGAAGATCCCGCGATCGCCTCCTCCATCGCCGAAATGCTGCGGGACATCTCGCCCGATACCACCCCGTATATGAAGAAGGCGATCTACACCTACGCGCTCGCCTGTTTCCTCGAAAACGCCCACGGGCACGAGGATCTCGAGGACGGACGGCCTCCCCTCTTCTATGAGGTGCTGAACTATATCAACGAGCATTACAACGAGGACATCACGCTCGCGAGCCTCTCCGAGAAGTTCCACTATTCCAAGTGCTATTTCTCCTTCCTGTTCAATAAATACTTCCAGCATTCGCTGAAATCCTTCCTCAATCATATCCGCATCCAGAACGCGATCAATCTCTTGAAGGACACCCCCATCACCCAAACCGCCTACGCCGTGGGATATTCCAACCTGCAGTCCTTCTTCTATAACTTTGCAAAGATCACGGGGTGCACGCCGAAACAATACACCCAGAATATCGAATTTTACGCGGGGCAGAACGGCAACGACCATACCCCCTCCTTTCCCGCCCGCGCGTAAGATAAGGCTCCCCGTTTTCGTCTGAAATAGCGGAATGGGGTCGGAAAATCGCATAAAGAAGAGGGACAGGCTTTCGCCCGTCTCTCTTTTTTATACAATGGGATCTTGAATTTTTTGAGGGCCGTCCCTTCAGATCAAAGTCTCCGTGAGGCGCTGCTTGACGGCGGGAGAGACGTTTGCCTTCGCGATCAGATCGAGGCTGTCGGCGGGGCGGGCGACGATCTCGCGGAGAAGGATCTCCTTCGTATGGTTGTCCTCTTCCGCACCGACGAGGATGCGCGACGCCCGCGCCGCAAACGCCTCGTCCTTATCCGGAAGGCGATACCGCACCTTCACGGTGTACGTCTTCCCCCGCTCGAAACCAAAGCGGGCGGAGGCGCACTCCCGCAAGTCCTCCTCTTGTACGCCGTCCGTCTCCGTCGAAGCGCATTCGACGGGGATGTCGCGGAACAGCACGGTGAGCGTGCGGACGGGCGGGACGCCGCTCTCCCCCTCCGAACGGACGGTGAGGGTGAGCGTGCCCTCCCTGTCGCACATGGTGAAGTGCGTCTTCGTGACGCCCCCTTCGTCCTCCCACAGCACGAACTCGCCGTCGCCGCGGTATGCCCAAAGGGTGAGCGCGCGGGGCGGGGCGGAACTGTTCCCTTCGTCCGACGAGAGCGGGATGAGCGTCCCCGGCGGCGCAAACACAGGAAATTCCTCGGGCCGCCGCAGCAGTTCGACGTTTTTGCCTCCTTCGGGGACTTCATAGACGTCCTGCGTGAAGAGATCGGTCCACCGCCCTGCGGGGAGCCATGCCTTGATACGGGTATAGCCGTCCTTCCGCTTGGGGGTGACGGCGGGCGCGACGAGCAGGTCGCCGAAGTAATACTCCGAGGGATGGCGGTAGGCCTCTTCCTCTCCGTGGCGGAAATAGAGCGGTTCGACGAGCGGGATCCCCTCGCTGTGCGTGCGGCGGGCGAGCGTGTAGAGATAGGGGATCATGCGGTGGCGGAAACGCAGGTACTCGACGGCGACGAGCCCCTCTCCCCCATAGACGCCGGGGTCCTTCGTCGTGGTGAAGAGTTTGGTCCCGTGCAAACGGCACACGGGGCTGAATACGCCGTATTGGATGTGGCGGAGAAAGAGCTCGCGCTCCGTCTTCCCGTGCATGTGTCCGCCGATGTCGTGGCTCCACCAGCAGTAGCCCACGTTGCTCGCCGTCGCGGTGAAGTAGGGAAGGTAGCGGAGCGTGCTCCATGTGATGTAGGTGTCCCCCGAAAATCCGAGCGGATAGCGGTGGGAGCCGATCCCCGCATAGCGGGAGAGAATGAGGGGTACGCCGTGCCCCGCGGCATTGTCGAGATAATGATAGTGATTGAGAGACCAAAGCGGGTCCAGCCCGTCGATCGAGGAGTGGGTCCCCTGCTGCCAGTCGATCCACCAAAATGTGACCCCCTCCTCTTCAAAGGGATGGTGGACGACGTCGAAATAGGCGTTGAGAAAGGCGGGGTCGGAGGCGTTGAAGGGGATGCGCTCCCCCTCTTCGGGGTCCTTGCCGAGCGCCTCCGCAACGGCGCGGTAACAGTCCTCATAGGGACGAAAACCGTCACATGGGTGCAGATTCAGCGTCACCGCCAGCCCCATTTCATGCAGCTCGGAGAGGAACTTTTTGTGGTCGGGGAAGAGGCGCTTGTTCCACGAATAGCCCGTCCAGCCGATGCCCCAATTCTCCGCACCCATATAGCGGGGATCCTCCGCGGCGTTTGAGGGAAGCCCGAACGCCGATACGATCTCCTTCTCGTCCGAATAGTGCCAGTCCATGTCCACCGTCGCCACCGTGAAGGGAATGCCGCGGCGGCGGAAATCGCGCATGAGGCGGAGATATTCCCCCGCCGAATAGTCGTAATAGCGGCTCCACCAGTTGCCGAGCGCATAGCGCGGCAGCATGGGAACGGGCCCCGTGATGAGATAGAGCGCGCGGACGGCGGCGCGGTAGTCGCTCCCGTAGGCAAAGACATACTCATCCGTTCCCCTCCCCCGTTCCGCCGAGACGGTG
>CANREU010000028.1 GCA_947629725.1 uncultured Clostridia bacterium | reverse complement strand
GTCGATGGCGGGCTTTGCAAGGGGCGCCATCTTGACGAACCACTGCTTGGAGACGAGGGGCTCCACGGCGGAGTGGCAGCGGTGGCAGTGCCCCACGTTGTGGGTGTGCGGCTCGATCTTCACGAGGAGCCCTTGCTCCTTCATGGCGGCAACGACCGCCTTTCTCGCCTCGTATCTGTCGAGCCCGCGGAACTCCCCCGCGTTCTCGTTCATCGTGCCGTCGTCGTTCATCACGCGGATCATGGGAAGATCGTGGCGGAGCCCCACCTCGAAGTCGTTCGGATCGTGCGCGGGGGTGATCTTCACCGCGCCCGTGCCGAAGGCGGGATCGACATATTCGTCCGCCACGACGGGGATCTCCCGCCCGACGAGGGGAAGGACGACCGTCTTCCCGATGAGATGCTTATAGCGTTTGTCGGAGGGGTGGACGGCGACCGCCGTATCGCCGAGCATGGTCTCGGGGCGGGTGGTGGCGACGATGAGCTTCTCCTCCGAACCCTTCACGGGATAGGCGAAGTGCCAGAAGCTGCCCGCGTCCTCGGAGTGTTCCACCTCCTCGTCGGAGAGCGCCGTGCGGCACTCGGGGCACCAGTTGATGATGCGGCTGCCGCGGTAGATGAGCCCCTTTTCATAGAGGTTGACGAACGCCTCCCGCACCGCGCGGGAGCATTTTTCATCCATCGTGAAGGCGAGACGGGACCAGTCGCAGGAGGAACCGAGCTTTTTGAGCTGCTCGATGATCCTTCCGCCGTATTTCTCCTTCCAAGCCCAAGCGCGGCGGAGGAACTCCTCCCGCCCGAGCTCTTCTTTCGTCGTCCCCTCTTCGCGCAGCGCCTCGCAGATCTTGTGCTCGGTCGCAAGAGACGCGTGGTCCGTCCCGGGGAGCCAGAGCACGGAATACCCCTGCATCCGCTTGAAGCGGGCAATGGTATCCTGCATGGTCTCGTCCATCGCGTGCCCCATGTGGAGCTGCCCCGTGATGTTGGGAGGCGGCATCATGACGGTGAAGGGGACCTTCTTCGGATCGATCTCCGCGCGGAAACAGCCGTGCTTCATCCAGTCGGCATAGATCCTGTCTTCAAATTCCTTTGGATCGTAGGTCGTGTGCATTTCTTTCATACTTACGTTCACCCGAAAAGCGTTACGGGGGTTATTATAGACCTTTTTTCTTCCGTTGTCAATAAATAGCGCCCGCTCATAAACTATAATATCCCTAATTTTTACGGAGTGAACCATGAAAAGATCCATTGCAATTTTGGGAGCGGCGCTCGCCGCCCTACTCCCCCTCTCCGCTTGCGGAGCAAACGACGGCCTCGAAACCGTCGAGATCAACGAAGTCACCCATTCCGTCTTCTATGCCCCCATGTACCTCGCCGATTCCCTCGGCTACTTCAAGGAGGAGGGGTTGAAGATCTCCCTTACGAACGGCGGCGGAGCCGACAAGGTGATGGCGGCGGTGCTCTCGAACAGTGCCGACATCGGTTTTTGCGGCCCCGAAGCCGCCTTCTATGTCGCCTCGGGCGGCACGAGCGACGTTCCCGTCGTCTTCGGGCAGCTCACCCACCGCGACGGCTCCTTCCTCCTCTCCCGCGACGACGAGCGCGATACTTTCGACTGGAAGGACCTCTCGGGCAAACAGATCCTCGCGGGGCGGCACGGCGGCGTGCCCGCGATGACCTTTGAATACATCTTGAAGGAGCGCGGCGTGACCGGCTACAAACTCAACTTCGACGTCGAGTTCAACAACATGACGGCGGCCTTCCTCGAAGGAACTGCGGACTACTGCACGGTGTTCGAGCCCACCGCCTCCGCGATACAGGCGGAGGGCAAGGGGTATATCGTCGCGGCAGTCGGAGCGGCGAGCGGGGAAGTCCCCTACACGAGTTACATCGCCAAAAAATCGTGGATCAAAGGGCATGAGGAGACCGTGAGAGGCTTCCTCCGCGCCATGCTGAAAGCCGTGGAGTACGTGCAGACCGAATCGCCCGAGGAGGTCGCAAAGCACCTCAAAAAACACTTTGCCGATACCTCCGAGGAGTCCCTCGCGACGAGCGTGAAGAACTACCGCGACATCGACGCGTGGGTCACGGACATGATGATGACGGAGTCGAGCTTCACGCGGCTGCAGGACATCATGGCGGCGGCGGACGAACTCCCCTCCCGCGTGGACTTCGGGCTCTTCGTCGACAATCACTATGCACAAGAGGTCTACGGGGCGCTGAAGGGATAGCGCACCCTCTTTACGGAGGAAACGCCAATGAAAAACGAAATTCTCCGATTTTCCGACGTGACCTATATCTATCACACCAAGCGGGGGGAGACGACGGCGGCGGAGGGGCTCTCGTTTGCGGTGCAAAGGGGAGAATTCGTCGCCTTCATCGGACCCTCTGGGTGCGGGAAGACGACCCTCCTCTCCCTCGCGGCGGGACTCATCTCCCCCACCTTCGGCGTCGTGACGAGGTCGGGGAGCTGCGGCTACATGCTGCAAAAGGATGAACTCTTCCCGTGGCGGACCGTCGCGAAGAATATCTTCCTCCCCCTCGAGATCAAGAGGCAGAATACCCCCGAAAACAGGGCGCGGGCGGAGAAACTCGCCGAAAAATACGGGCTCGGGGAGTTCATGCAGAGCTATCCCGCCCAGCTCTCGGGGGGGATGCGCCAGCGCGCCGCCCTCATCCGCACCCTTGCGACCGACCCCGACCTTCTCCTCCTCGACGAGCCCTTCTCCGCCCTCGACTACCAGACGAGGCTCAACGTGACGGAGGACGTGGCGTCCATCATCCGCGGGGAGGGAAAGACGGCCGTCCTCATCACACACGACATCTCGGAGGCGATCTCCCTCGCGGACCGCATCCTCGTGCTGACCAAGCGCCCCGCCCGCGTCTCCGCGGAACATACGCCCGATTTCAGGGACACCGAACCGCTCAAGAGAAGGAACGACGCGAACTTTTCGCGCTGGTTTGAAACACTGTGGAAGGAGCTCAACGGATGAAAAAGAGAACGATCGAATGCTCGGAGGACCACCTCCGCTATCTCAAAAAGAGAAGAAAGCACGCCGCGCTCGTGTGGTCGCTGCGGCTCGGCGGGCTGCTCCTCTTCCTCGGCATATGGGAGCTCGTGACCCGCATCGGCTGGGCGGACCCCTTCCTCATGAGTTCTCCCTCCCGCATCGCGAAGACGATTGCGGGGCTCTACCGCGACGGCACCCTCTTCTACCACATCGGCACCACCCTTTGGGAGACTCTTGCGGGGTTTGCGATCGCCGTCGCCGTCGGCTGCGGGGCCGCCCTCCTCTTATGGTGCAGCGACACCCTGCGCGCCGTGCTCGAGCCCTACCTCGTGGTGCTTAACGCCCTCCCCAAGATCGCGCTCGGGCCCCTCATCATCGTGTGGTTCGGCACGGGGAGCAAGGCGATCCTGTGTATGACGGTCGCCGTCGGCCTCATCGTCGCCATCATGCACATGCTCACCGCCTTCATCGCGACGGACAAAAACAAGGTCCTCCTCCTGCGCTCGATGGGCGCGAGCAAGGCACAAATCCTCTTCAAACTCGTGATCCCCTCCGCCCTACCCTCCTTCATCTCCATGCTGAAGGTGAACGTCGGGATGGCGTGGATCGGCTCCATCATGGGGGAATATATCGTATCGCGGGCGGGGCTCGGGTACCTCATCGTGTACGGCGGGCAGGTGTTCAAGCTCGACCTCGTGATGAGTGCGACCGCCATCCTCTGCGTGCTCGCTGCGGGTATGTATTTTCTCGTGGCGCTGCTCGAAAAACTCATCGTGAAGAATGAAGAGAGCTGAAAACGCCAGCCCGAAGATCCCGAGCACGGGATAGAAGTACCCCACGATCCCGCCGAGGCCGAGGCGGGAAAGACCGAACGCCGCAAGGAGAGAGATCCCCTTCGCGGCGTGTTTTTTTGCCCCTTTGAGCCGCTCTGCCGCCGCGAGGACGGGATAGAGGGAGGAGCCGAGGGAGGTGAGGACGGAGAGTGCCGCGGCAACGGAGAAGGCGGGAGCATTCCCCATCGCCGCGAGGAAAGGCGTCTCGGAAAAGAGGGCGTCCTCCCCCGCCTCCGCGATCTTGCCGAGCACGGAGAGCGCCGCAAGCGACAGCACCGTCCCCGCGAGAAGGGCGGAAAGTATCGGCTTTTTCGCCCGCTTCCCCGCCTCCGCGAGGACGGGCGCGGCGAGAAAGAGATTCATACCCGCATAGAGCGCGCCGCCGAAAAATCCCCCCGCACCGCGGGGAAGGCCGTCCGCCCGCAGTCCGCCCGAGAAGAATACGAAGCCCAAGAGGACGGGCACAAGCAGGGCGTTGAAGCGCTCCAGCCCGCCCGTCCCCTTCCGGAGCACGAGAAGGACAGCGGCGAGCCCCGAAAGGGATAAAAGGGGCGAAAGGCGGGGAAGAAGGGCGTCGAGCCCAGCAAGCATCCCCGCCGCGGGCACGAGCGAGGCGAGGGAAAACGCCGTCTTCACCGCGCCTGCCCCCCTTCCGAAGAGGGCGGAGAGCGCGCCGCCGTACCCCCCGTGCTTTTTTCCGAGAACAAGAAAGAGGGCACAAAGGAGGGCGTAGAAGAGTTCGGAACAGAGGATCGGAATGGTGTAGCCCGTCCCGCCGAAAAAGCGCGCAAGCTCCGCGCCCGAGACGAACCCCGCCCCCACGCTCGTGCCCACGATAAAAAGCGCCGTGCCTATAGCCCCCATTTTCTCTTACATACGGAAAAATCTGCCCGTATATGCAAAAAAATCAAAAAAATTTCCCAAATTATGTCTGACATAGTACTTTCCTTATTGACAAATACCCCGAGATATTGTATAATATGGGTGACATAGTAACAAAGGAGGAAGAAAATGGACGAAGACGAACGCTTCACGGAAGAGAGCGAAAGCGAAGACGGCAAAGAAGAAAAATCCATCAGCTCCGACCTCATCCGCGGACATATCAATACCATCATCCTGCGTTCCCTCTACGATGGCGATAAATACGGCTATGAGATCATCGCCGAGATCGAGCGCAAGAGCCACGGGCAGTATTCCCTCAAACAGCCCTCTCTCTACAGCGCCCTCAAGCGCCTCGAAAAGGACGGCTACGTCACCTCCTATTGGGGCGGGTCCGTCGGGGGCGGCAGGAGAAAGTATTTCTCCCTCACCGACGAGGGCAAGACGATCGCCGAGCAGAACCAATCGGAATGGGAATATTCCCGCACCGTGATCGACAGCCTCATCTCCGATAAGGACTTCGACTTCTCGAACCCCGCCCCCGCCGCGGTGAACATGCGGGTGCTCCGCAACACGACCTCCCGCGTCCCCTCTTCGGGGGAAGACGGCGAGGAGGAACTCTTTGAGGACGTCGATTACGACCGCCGCAGCGAGGAGCTCGCCGCAAGGAGCGCAGAACTCGACGAAAAAAGCAGCGCGCTCGAACAGCGTACCGCCGAACTCGAAGAGAAGAACTCCGAACTCGAACAGCGCACCGCAGAGCTCGAGGAGGAGCGCAGAAAGTTTGAGGAGGCCGTCGCCGCCCGCCGTGAGGAAGAGAGCGCGGAGGCAGCGGACGCCGCGCAGGCGGAGAGCGAACGCGCCGCCTATGAGGAGCGCCTCAAGGAGAGCAACGACCTGCTCGAGGCCGAGCGCGCAGCCCACGGCGAGGCCATCCGCGAGCGGGACGCCCTGCTCGAAGAGGAGCGCGCCGCGCATGACACCGCCATCCGCGAGAGAGATCTCGCCATCGAGGAGGAGCGCAAGGCGTATGAGACCGCCCTCCGTGAACGGCAGGAGCAGCTCTTCCGCGAGCGTGAATCGCGCGACAGGGAGATCGCCGAGCGGGAAGCGCAGATCCGCGAACAATATGAGGCGGAATACCGCAAGCGGGAGAAAGAACTCCGCCACGAGAACTTCCTCCGTCTCATCAACACCCCTCCCGAACCCGAACAGGACAGCGATTTCGTAAATTACACCGCGCCCGTGGCGCAAGAGCCCCTCTCCGAGCCCGCTCCCGCGCCCCAGCCTGCCCCCGCGGAGGCTCCTTCGGACTACCGCACGGTGGTACGCGACCTCTACTCCAACGCCGTGCAGCCCTCGGGCGACGAGCGCACGGAGAGCCGCGCGCAGTCCCTCGGCGGCGTTGACTTCTACGACCTCGAATCGCGCGCCGCGCGCGACAACATCCGCATCGTCACAACGGGCGGAAAGCTCGCGGGAGCGAAGGAACCCGAGGCGAGAACGGGCAGCCTCGTCCACAAGGGCAAGGCGGCGTTGTTGAGCGCGATCGTCGTGTTCTTCCTCTGCGTCGCGGTGGGAAGCGTGGCGTTCGGCATGCAAAAGAAGTTCGTCCCCGTCTTCTACCCCTATCTCATCTGGGGCGCGGGGCTCGCGGTCTTGCTCGTGACGGGTCTGCTCTATGCCAACCACGTCGGCGAACGCTCCATCCGCAAGAAGAGTCTGGCGCTCATCAATTCGATCGTCATCTACGTGCTCACGCTGATCGTCATTCTGATCGTCGCGCTTGCCGTGCCCATCGACTTCTCCTCCGCATTCGACCGCGCGACCTACCTCATCTTCCCCTCCGTGTTCTTTGTGGGGATCGTCGCCTTCGGGCTGACCTACTACCTGCAGATCCGTCCCAAGAAGGATTAAAGCAAAACCCCCGCAAGAGCAGGGGTTTTCATTGGAATCAAGAAGTAAGCGGTTTGGCGGCTCGCCGAACCGCTTTTCTTTTAAGGGGCAACAAGGAGCGTGTGCGGCTCTCCCCATCGAGCCTCAACAAGCTGAAAACCCCCTTGAGACAACTGTATCCTTATAGAAAAATGATTTGAACAAGAAAATGCTTGCTTTACGATACCGTGAGGGAAAGGCGACGCTCTTTCTCAATATAACTTACCTTAACGGACTACACCTGTTTGAGTTTAAGAAATAAAGAACAATACAACAATGAACTTTTACAAACTCTATACGTTTTTGAAGATCCGCAGCCACTCGGGGAGGCGGGCGACGAACTCCGCGTTGTCCTGCGTGCGCTTGAGCATGTCGAGGAAGCCCGCGGCGTTCTCCGTAAGTCCCCTCTCGCGCATCTTGTAGACGGCGGAGAGTTCGTCCTTCGTGAGGAGCAGCTCCTCCTTGCGGGTGCCCGAGCGGCGGACGTCGATGGCGGGGAAGATCCTGCGCTCGGCGAGGTCGCGCGAGAGGAAGATGTCGGCGTTGCCCGTCCCCTTGAATTCCTCGTAGATGATGTCGTCCATGCGGCTGCCCGTGTCGACAAGGGCGGTCGCAAGAATCGTGAGGCTCCCCGCCTCCACCGTGTTGCGCGCCGCGCCGAAGAAGCGCTTGGGCTCCGCGAAGGCGCCCGCGTCGAGCCCGCCCGTGAGGGTCTTGCCCGAATTTTCGGTGAGATAGTTGTAGGCGCGGGTGAGTTTGGTGAGGGAATCGAGGAGAATGACGACGTCCCGCCCGAGTTCGGCGAGCCGCTTCGCGTGGGCAAGGGCTAAAGAGGCGGCGCGGACGTGATGGTCGGCGCCTTCGTCGAAGGTCGAATAGACGACCTGCGCCCCCTTTACGCTCTCGCGGATATCGGTCACTTCCTCGGGGCGCTCGTCGATGAGGAGGATGATGAGGGCGATCTCGCGGTGCGCCTCGTTGATCGCGCGCGCGATGTCTTTGAGCAGCGTCGTCTTGCCCGCCTTCGGGGGGGCGATGATGAGCCCGCGCTGCCCCTTGCCGATGGGGATGAGCAGGTCGAGGATCCGGAGGGACGGGACGTTCCGGTCGGAGGAGAGTGCGATCTTCTCGCTCGGATATTTGGCGGTGAGCGAGTCGAAGGCGGGGCGCTGTTCATACTTCCCGAGGGGAAGCCCGTTCACGGAGAGCACCTGCTCCACGGCGGGCGAATCGTTCTTTTGGCGCGGTTTTGCCGTACAGGAGACGAAGTCCCCCTCGCGCAGGCGTAAAGCGTGGATGACGGGAGCGGCAAAAAAGACGTCCCCATCGTTGGAGGGCTGGCAGTTCTTGGCGCGAAGGAAGCCGTAGCCCGATTGGGTGATCTCGAGGAGGCCCGTGTAGATCGGCTCGCCGAAGCTCGCGCGGCGGGGCTCCTGCGGAGCGGGTTCGGGGGCTGCGACCGCGAGTTTATTGGGCGCGGGCGCAAGTCCGCGGCGGAGTTCCTCGACTGCCTCGATCACGGCGGGATCGAGGAAGGTCTGCTTCACGGGCGCACCGCGGTTGGAGCGGGGCGCGGGCGTCGACTTCCCCGCGAGGATGTCGGTGATGTTTTCGAGAAGCTGTTCCTTGTTGCTCGACGTGGACTGGGAAACGCCGTAACGTCTTCCGAGAATACGCAAAGTGCCGAGGGAGAGGGAGGAGAGATAGTCGGAGAGGCGCTTCTCCGCCTCCGTGTACTCATTTTTCATTTACTGCGCTCCAATAAGATGATTTTCGTTCCCTTTTCGGGGATGGTTTCGCGGGAGAGGACGAGCTCCTTTCGGGTCTCCGCACTCCCGCCGAAGAGGCCGAGAAAACGTTCGGGCGGGTCGAGGGCGATATTGAGCCCCGCCGCGCCGTAGTGCATGGGGATGACGATACGGGGGGAAATTTTTTCGACGTATTCCTTTGCCGCAGCCGCCCCGATCGTGTAGACGCCGCCTACGGGGATGAGGAGGACGTCCGCGGGAATGATGGAGGAAACGCGCGCAGGCGTGCAGGGCTCCCCGAGGTCGCCGAGGTGGCAGACGTTGATCCCGTCGATGAGGAACCTGAAGATGAGATTTGCTCCCCTCTTCGCACCGCGGACGTCGTCGTGCCAGCTCGGGACGGCGGAAACGGAGATCCCGCCGATCTCATACTCCCCCGCCCTCTCGAGCACGGCGGGCGAGCCGCCCACCGCGGAGACGTGGTTGTGGTCGTAATGGGAATGGCTCACCGTGACGATGTCGGCGGAGACGGGCGGCATGCGAAAGCCGACGGCCCCGTAGGGATCGGTGACGGCCCGCGTCCCCCCTTCCGACTCCAAAACGAAACAGGAGTGCCCCAAATAGCGTATTTTCATCTTTCCTCCGATATGCTGCGGATCGCGATCTTCAACGAAAAAGTTTGCGGCTCGTGATAAAGTAAGGTGTAAACGAGGCGGATAAAGACGCCTTCCTTGCGAAATACGGCGCGGTAGCGCTCCGTGGAGATGGGAACTTCCCCCTCTTTCCCGCCCGCAGAGAGGCGGAATTTTTCTTCTTCCCCGACGCGGAAGCAGGCCTCCGTTCCTACCGCCCCGCGGCGGCGCATCCGAAGAAAGGCGGGAGAAACGGCAAGTTCGATCTCCCCGTCCTCCCCCGCATAGACGACCGTGCGCGGGAGGGAGCCGTCCGTCTTGCCGGCGGCAGAGAAGCGGGTGCGCTTCCCCTCCGTCTGCGTGACGATCTCCACTGTGCAATCTTTCATCCACACCATTATAAAACAAAACTGCGGATTTGTAAACGCTTTTTCGGAATTTTGTACAAAAATCAGGCGAAAGTTCTCAATCGCCGTCTTCGAGGACGGAGATGAGCTTGGGGAGATCGGACGCGGTGAGGATATTTACGATCCTGTCTGCCGCGCCGCCCCGCTCGGTGACGACGACGGCGAGGAGCTTGCGGTTGTCGGAAAAGGCGTCGACTGCCTCCTGCACGGTGTCGTCCCGCCCCAAAACGCGGTAGAAACGCGCCATGTCCTCCGCGCAGACGACCTCGCGGCAGGGCTTGCGGAGAAACTCGTTCACATCCTCCCCCCTGTCCAGCGCCTCGCCCACCGCGCGCACGAGCCTCCGCCCGTTGAGGATGCCGATCATGCGGTCCTTCTCGTAGACGGGCAGATTGGAATAGTCCCGCTTCAGGGAGATGAGGAACGCCTCCCCCACCGTCGCGGAAGAGGAGATGCCCGTCACCGTCTTATCCTTGAAGACGGCAAGGCGGGGCGGCGCGCACAGGAGGTCCGCAATGCGCAGGATGAGGCGGGTGAAGTCGTCGCAGGGCTCTGCGATGACCCGCTCGGAGGTGGAGTTGTGCACGATGGCGTTGCGGAGACGGGCGCAGCTCAAGAGCTCCTCCTCGTACTTATGTACGGTGGGCTGGAATTCGGCGCAGCGGCGCACGAGGTCGGTGAAGTTGAGGTTTCCCTTTCCGCGGTAAATCGCACGAAGGCGCGCGTCGATCCTGTTGTAGGCGGAGATGAGGTCGATTGCGTTGCTCACGTCTCTATTATACCACCGATCTTTCCCTTTTTCAAGGGCTAAAAGCCGCTTTTTTTACGGAGATAGAGGCCGCGCTGCCTTGTCTCCACCACATGGAACTCCTGCTCCCGCTCGAAGTCGAAGACGCATGGGCTCCGTGAGGAGGCAAAGCGGAGTTTGCCCGCCACATCCGCGGCGAAGGCGTAACCGTAGGCGCACACGCAGAAGGGGACGCCGTAGGTGAAGGCAAAGGCGCGCGCGAGGGTGTGCTCGAGGCTCTCGTTGAGTTCGTCGTAGATACAGAGCGCGAGCTCCGCCCCGCAGACGGAGAGGGTCTCGGCGACGCGCGGAAAGTAGAGGTCCTCCCCCACCACGACGCCGAGTTGTCCCACCCCCGTGTCGTAAATTTTGAGGCCCGCGCCGCTGCGGAACTCGCCCGCGTCGATCCTGTTTGCCATGTCGGAGACGCCGAGGATCCTCCCCCGCTCCGCCACGACGACCGACTTCCGCCGCACGCCGCGCGCGTTCGTGTAGCACCCGCAAACGACCACGTTCTTCTGCTCTTTGGAGAGGAGGGCGACGTCCTCGAAGAGGCTCGTCTCCCCCTTCAGCTCCCGCTCATAACTCACATTGCCGAGGGCGGAGAAGGTGAACGCCGCGATGTCCGACCGCACGCCCGTGTATTGTTCCGCGAAATCGCCGAGACTGCCGCCCGTCACAAAACAAATACGCATACGTTATATTGTATCGCGCGCGCAAAAAATGTGTGAACGGCTTCAAAAAATATGCCCCGCGGGGAGCGGGGCGTATCTTTTACTTCTTCTCGGAGTCCTCCGGGGAGCACTTCGCGCAGAGCTCTGCGTTCTGCTTCAAAAGGTCGCGGATCTCGGCGAGGAGCTCTTCCGTCGTGGGAGCGGGAGGTGCGGGGGGTGCGGGCGGGTTCTTCGCCGCCTCTTCGGCCGCCTTCTTCGCCTTCACCTTTTCCGCATGTGCGTGGATGTGGTTCACGGTGTACACGATGAGGAACAGGATGAACGCCGTGAGAAGGAAGGTGATGATCGAGGAGATCACGATGCCGAAGTCGAGGATGATCGGCGTCACCGTCTCGGGGCTGGCCGTATATGCCGCCTCATTCAGAACGACCTGAAGCGCGCCAAACCCGTCTTCACCCACACCGATCCACTGAAGGAGGGGCGTGAGAATGCCGCTCACGAGCGCCGTGATGATCGCCGTGAACGCACCGCCTACGATGATGCCGACAGCCATGTCGAGCACGTTCCCGCGGGCGATGAAGTCCTTGAATTCCTTGAAGAATCCTTTCATAAGTTACCTCCGATAATTTTTTACGATTTTTTTCAGCTTCCCCATCGCGCGGGCGGAGGGAGAAGCTCCGAGCCTGAATTTCCAATTCCCCTGTTCCTTCCCGGGGAAGTTCATGCGCGCCTCTTCCCCGAGGGCGAGCACGTCCTGTATGGGAGCGACGGCGAGGAACGCCTCCGAGCGCATCGCCATGCGGACGAACGCTTCGCTCATCCCCTCCCCCTTCGCGCCGAGTTTCACGGCGATCCCCTCCTCCTCGAGCGTCGAGGCGACGCGGGAGCGGAAGAGGATGTACTCCTCGGGCGGGAGCCCGTCGGCATAGCCGCGGACGGTGTCGTTGTCGTGCGTGCCCGTGTAAACGACGCAGTTCTCGCCGATGTTCTTGGGCAGGAAGGGGTTGCCGGGGTCGCCGTCGAAGGCGAAGAGGAGCACCTTCATCCCCGGGAATCCCGTGCGGGCGAGAAGGCTGCGGACCCCCTCGTCCACCACGCCGAGATCCTCCGCGACGATCCGCTTCCCGCCGTCGCCGAGGGCGGCGAACACCTCCTCGCGGGGACCGTCCGTCCATGCGCCGCCGATGGCGGTCTCCTCCCCCGCGTCGATCTCATAGTAGCGGTCGAAGCCGCGGAAATGGTCGATACGGACGAGGTCGTAGGTCGAGAGCGCCGTCTTGAGGCGGTTCGTCCACCAGGCGTACCCCTCCGCCTTATGCGCCTTCCAGTCGTAGACGGGATTGCCCCAGAGCTGCCCCGTCGCCGAGAAGTAGTCGGGCGGGACCCCCGCGACTTTTACGGGCTTCAGGTCGCTATCCAGCTTGAAGAGGGAGGGATTTGCCCACGCGTCCGAGCTGTCGCAGGCGACGTAGAGAGGGATGTCCCCCATGATCTTGAGCCCGAGCTTGCCGCAATAGGCGTGGAGCGCGTCCCACTGCTTCCAAAATTCATATTGCAAAAACTGCCAGAAGAGGTACTCCTCGTGGTAGTCGGTGCGGAGCTTTTCGAGAGCCTCCGGATCGCGGAATTTGATCCCGTCCTCCCAATCGGTGAAGGTGCCGCCGAACACCGTCTTCGCCGTCATGAAGAGGGCGTAGTCCTCAAACCTGCCCGTCTTCACGAAGGCGCGGAAGTCTTCGTCGTCGAAGTGGAAGCGGGAGAAGGCGGCGCGAAGGGTCGCATACCGCTCCTCATAGAGCATCCCGTAGTCGGCGGAAGCCCCCTTATACCGCTTTCTGATCTCTTTGAGCTCCCCCTTTGTGAGGAGTTTCTGCTTTGCGAGCGTCTCGAGGTCGATGAAATAGGGATTGCCCGAAGCGCAGCTCACCGAGCTGTAGGGGGAATCGCCGTAGCCCGTCTGCACGAGGGGAAGGATCTGCCATACCTTCACCCCGCACTTTGCGAGGCGGGCAGCGAATTTATATGCGTTTTTGCCGAGCGAGCCGATCCCGTACTCCCCCCAGAGAGAGGAGATGTGAAGGAGAACGCCCGCTTCTCTTGTCTTCTTCATAGTTGCTCCGACCGGGCGCCGAGGAGCGCCTTGATACGGCGGCAGGCCTCCGCCGTGTTTTCATGGGTGCCGAACGCCGTGAGGCGGAAGTAGCCCTCCCCGTTCGCGCCGAAGCCGCAGCCCGGCGTCCCCACGACCTGTATGCGGTCGAGCAGCTCGTCGAAGAACTGCCAGCTCCCCCGCCCGCCCGGGCAGCGCATCCA
>CANREU010000027.1 GCA_947629725.1 uncultured Clostridia bacterium | reverse complement strand
TCATACCGAGGGCGTAGCCCGAGTGTATCTTGAAAGATTCACTCACTCCGCCTACGGCTCCGTTCGGAATGAGGAGAGAACTGTCCTCGCCCCCGAGGGGGCGGGGAGAGGCCGCGCATGCCCCGTAAAAAGCAAAAGAAAAGAGCCGCCCAAAGGCGGCTCTTTCGGTTCCGGTTTACGCCCAAAGAAGCAGGTCTTTCTTGATGAACGCGCCGACGAGGTCGGTGATCCAGAAGAAGCCCGTGATCGGGGGGATCAGCTGCAGGACGCCTGCGATGACGTGGCCGCGCTGAATGCGGGTGATAGCGCCGAGAATCCAGCTCGTGAACGGGATGAGCGCGAAGATGATCGTGACAGCCCAGTTGTTAATGCCGAGATACCCTCTGCCTGTGTTTGCCATTTCTATTTACTCTCCTTTTGGAATGATGTTATCTTTATTCTACACTGCCGCAAATGAAATGTCAAGTGCCTCGGCGAAAAAATTTGAAAGTTTTTTATTTTTTCTTTCAGAGTTCCGCACGGAGAAAGGGGACGCCCGTTTCAACGTCTTTCCAGGTGAGCGCGTTCCCCTCGAGCACGAGATAGGAGTGGGGGGAACCGTCCTTCGGAATGGACACCGAGCCGCAGTTCACGTAGGTATACCCCTCCCGTTTTTCAAAGGCGGGCACGTGGAAATGGCCGTTCACGAGGACGTCTCCCTCCCCGAGCAGGGCGGGCGTCTCGTGGCCGTGGGTCAAAACGAGGGTCTTTTTTCCTGCGGGAAGGAGGGCGACCTCCGCCGAAATCGGAAATTCGAGCACGAGGGTATCGACCTGGCTGTCGCAATTCCCCTTGATGCAGAGGATGTGTTCCTTCAAAGAATTGAGGACTTCCGCCGTTTCGAGGGTGGAATACCCGCGGGGGAGGGGGTTGCGCGCGCCGTGGTAGAGGAGGTCGCCGAGCAAGATGAGCTTTTGCGCGTTCTCCTCAAGATACCTCTCCTTCAGGAGGCGGCAATAGTATGCCGAGCCGTGGATGTCCGATGCGATCACATATTTCATAGCGTGTTCTCCCTGTAGATTTCCATGAGTTTTTCGAGGACGCCGCCCTCGAGGTTGGAGGGCACCGTCTGCCCCACGAGCGCCTTGAGAGGCGGGTAGGCGTTTTCGGGGACGTAGGCCCGCCCGCACGCGAGGAGCATCTCATAGTCGTTCATATGGTCGCCGAAGGCGGCGCACTCCTCCCGCTTGAAGCCGAACTTTTCCCGCACGAAGCAAACGGCCTCCCCCTTGTTCGCGGAGGGGGCGGAGATGTCGCACCAATAAGCGCCCGAGAGAGTGGTGCGGAGCTCGGGGAGGCGGGGCGGCAGGAGGCGGATGCAGTGGACGGCGGAACCGAACCCGTCGTAGACCGCGATCTTGCACACCGCTTCCCGCCCGAGCACGCCGTCAAGGCTCTCCACCGTCTCGCAGAGGTCGTAAGCCCCGCGCGATTCCTCCGCAAAGGGGAGGACGTCGTCCTCTATGTACGCACTCTTTTCGCAGCAGAGTACGGGGTAGAGCCCGGGCAGGGCGCGGATCTCGGCGAGCGCCTTTTTTACGAGGGGGACGGGCACGGGGTCGAGGAGGAGAGTCTCCCCGCGGAACTTCACGAGGGCGCCGTTTTCGCAGATGAAGAGCACTTGGTCCTTTACGGGGCCGAAAAAGCGCACGAGGTTGGCATATTGCCGCCCGCTCGCGGGGGCGAAGAGGACCCCTCTTGCGGCGAGTTTTGCAACGACCTCAAAGGTGCCCGCGGGGAGTTTTCGCTCCCCGTCGAGGAGGGTCCCGTCTAAATCGGACGCGATGAATTTTATCATGTTGCTCCTAATTTCTCTCCTGTTTCCTCATACGGAGAGCCTTTCTCTCGGCTCCCCCTCTTGGGGGAGCTCCGCCGTGTTTTTTACGGCGGTGAGGGGGTTCGGGCGTAACCGCAAACCCCTATCCCCCCTTCGGGGTACTTCCCCCAAAAGGGGGAAGCAAGATTGGTGGGGCGAGGGCTGGCTCTTCTTGGCGCCCCCTTGAGGGGGAGCTCTTCCGCATCAATGCGGAAGTGAGGGGGTGTTTGGCATTCCCAACAACATCCCTTCCGCCTCGCCGCAAAACGGCGAGCCACCCGCCTCTCAAGGGGTGGGCAAGGCAAGGCGGACCATTTCCCTCAAACTTTCATATGAGCGGGGCAAAGAGGCGGAGAAAGAAGGCGGCGGCCCTCTCCCAAACGCTCGCCGCGGGGAGCGCGCAGCTCGTCTCCCACGTCTGCAAAAAGTCCCGCTCGACCTCCTGCGGGAGGGGCCCCTCCCCGAAGAAGACGCCGCACTCCGCCTGCGAATAGAGACTGCGGTAGTCGAGGTTGTAGCTCGAGACGGCGGCGCACCTGCCGTCGGCAACGGCGCACTTGGAATGGAGGAAACCCGCCGTGTACTCGCGCACGTTCACCCCCGCCGCGGCAAGCCGCCGCGCGTTCTCCCGCGTGAGGGCGAACACCGCCCTCTTGTCGGGGATGTGGGGGATCATGATGCGCACGTCCACCCCCGCCCGCGCAGCGGCGGAGAGGGCGTCCGAAAACCCCTTTTCGAGGGCGAGATAGGGGGTGAAGAGGTAGAGCTTTTCCCGCGCTTCCGAGAGGAGACGAAAGAGGACGCGCGCCCCCTTTCTCTCGGCGGAAAGCTCCGCCTTATCCGCAAACACCGCACAGGCGTTTTTCCCAAAAATGGGGGAATGGGGTACGAAAACCTGCGGTTTTCCCGTCCACGTCTCCTCAAAAAGGGAGGCGAGCGCTTCGGCGGGGTCTCCCGTGAGACGCACCGCCGCGTCCTTCCAATTCCCGAAGCGGATCGCCCTGCCCGCGTATTCGTCGGCGAGGTTCGCGCCGCCCGTGTATGCCGCGCCGTCGACGACGGCGATCTTGCGGTGGTCCCTGCGGTTTGCGGCAGGGGTGGGGAAGCGGACGGGGCGGAGTTTTTTCGCGGCGATCCCGCATTTTTTCAATTTCTTACAAAAGTTTCGAGGCAATGTCAGCGCCGAGCCGAAGCCGTCGTACAAAAGGCGGACGTCTACGCCCGCCCTTGCCCGCTCCCCGAGTAGGCCGAGGAGTCCCGAGAGGAGGGATCCCTCCGCTACGATGTAGAATTGGAGCCACACCCGCTCTTTCGCCGCGGCAACGTCGCAAAGGAGTTTTCTCCACATGTCGCCGCCGCACGAAAAGTATTCCGCGCTCTCCGCAAAGAGGAGGGGACTCTCCGCAAGCCTCGCCGCGCGCTCCGTCTCCGTCCCGCAGGAGGGAAGAGGGGGGAGGGGCGGAGGTGCGGGGGCGCTCCGCACGAGGAGGCACAAAAAAATTCCCGTCCACGGGAACAGGAGGAGGAAGAGTTTCGCCGTCCGCACGGCGGGCAGGTCCCTCCCGTTTGCGACGGCGAGCGCGGCAAACGCCGCGCCGACCCGCTCCGCCGCCCATACGGGGGCGAAAACGCGGGGAAGAAACAAGGTGAGTGCGGCGGCGCCCGCCGCGAAGAGGAGGGAGAGAAGAAGGAAGGGGAGAAGCCCTCCCCCGAGCAGTCTCCCGAGTTTGCGCAGCATATGTAGGGGGACGCCCCCCCGTTTTTGCGGGTTATACGAGGGTGAGGGTGTCGATCCTGCCCGTTTCGGGCGGCACTTTGCGAGAGAAGAACTCCTCCGCATTCTCCGCCTTTCTGCACTCGGAGCGGAAGCTCTTGAGGTCCACCGCCCCGCGCACGATGAGGTTGAAGGCGGTCTCGAGAAGGTCGCGCCCGTCGGAGACGCCGATCACGGTGAGCGCTTTGCGGATGGCGGGGGTGAGGTCGACGGTGCGGGAGCTCTCCGCCGCGCCGCAGAACACCACTCTGCTCTCCCTCCCGCACACGAGGAAGGGGAGGGCGGGGTCGACGGTCGCACGGGTGACGCACACCACGCTGTCCGCGAGCCTGCCGCCCGTGAGCTCGCCCACGTTTTCGAGCACGTCATCGTCGTCGGGAACGACGTAATACACCCCGCATTTTCTTGCGAAGGCGAGTTTTTCGGGGTCCGCGTCGATGAGGACGGGGGCCGCCTGCTGGTAGATGAGGAGCTGGCACACGAGGACGCCGATGAGGTCGGCGCCGAGCACCGCCACATGATCCCCCTTTTGGGGTTCGAGCTCGTCGACCGCCGCCTTCGCGAGGGCGATGTGGTGGACGAGGAGCGCCATGTCGTCGCTCACCGATTCGGGGATGGGAGTCATCCCGTCGGGCGGGATCATCGCAAAGTCGCGCAAAAAGCCGGGAGCGGTGTAGCCGCAGAGCAGCGTCTCATCCTCGGTGAAGTCCACCTTCTCCGTTCCCTCTTCGGGGCGGGGGAGGAAGGTGTGCAGGAGCACGCGGGAGCCCTTCGGGAAGAGGGGATGGCCGCTCTCTTCGGAGACGAGCCCGATCGCGAACTTGCCCGGGATGAGGGGGTATTTCGGCTTCACTTCGCCGAAGTAGAGTTCGCTGTCCATCCCGTCCGTCATCACCTTTGTGATGCGGACCCTGATCTTTCCCTCTTCGGGTGCGGGGACGGGCTCCTCCGTTTTAACGAGATTCTTCACGCCGTTGAGCTTGAATACGTTCATGAGACTCCTGTGCCTAATGGCAATTTTTGCATTTCCGTCCCTATTATACCGCGCATGAAAGAATTTTGCAAGCGTTTCGGCGGAATTTCCGCATTTCACGGCGGGAGAGAGAAAAAAGTGTGCAAAACTCGGACGCGAAGAATTTTCCGTTTTCCCGCAAAATGAGTTGACGGAGAGAAAAAAAACGGTTATAATAGGTGAGTAATCGAGAAAATCCGAGTGAGGTGAACGATATGAAGGCGGAAATCCATCCGTATTATCGCGAAGCGACGGTCGTCTGCGCCTGCGGCGCCACGTTCAAGACGGGGACCACGAAGGATGTGGACGTGCTGAAAGTCGATATTTGCAGCAAATGCCACCCCTTCTTCACGGGCAGGCAGAAGCTCGTAGATACCGGCGGCCGCGTGGATAAGTTCAAGAAAAGATACAATATTTGAACAGCATACAGCCCCGAAAAAGCGGGCTGTTTTGCTTATCGCGCGCGTCCGCGCGTACTCGTGCGGCTCCGTGTACTGAGGCCTACCCCTTTTTAAGGGGGAGGCTCCGCCGTAGGCGGTGGTGGGGATTGACGATCGTTACGCTCCCATCCCCATCCGTCACGGCTGCGCCGTGCCACCTTCAGCGCAAGGCACACCTACGGTGCCCTTCCGACGGAAGGGTAAGGCGCTTGGCGGTACGAAAAACTTTCCTCGCACAAAAAGTTTTTCGCAGAAAAAATCTTGTGCGAAATGTATGCAAATCGGGCAATGAAGAAAAAGACAAACAGGACCTATATCGGCGGACAGGCGGTGATCCGCGGCGTCATGATGCGCGGGAAGAGCGGCATGGCGCTTGCCGTGCGCGACGACGACGGCGAGCTCCAGCTCGAGGCGAAGCGGCTCACTCCGCCCGAAAAGCGCAAGAAGATCGCCCGCGTTCCCTTTGTGCGCGGCGTCGTGAACTTCTGCTCCTCCCTCTTCGGGGGGATGCAGTGCCTCTTGCGTTCCTCCGAGATCGCCATCCCCGAGGACGAAGAGCCCTCCAAGTTCTCCAAATGGCTGGAAAAGAAGTGGAAGGTGAGCCTCGGCGACATCGTGACGGGCTTTGCCACGGTGTTCGGCGTCATCCTCGCCGTCGCCCTCTTCATCTTCTGCCCCCTCCTCTTCACGGAGCTCATCGCGGACAAGGCGCCCGTCATTTTAGAGCCCTACCGCGTGTGGTACTATCTCATCGAGGGGGGCTTCCGCCTCGTCATTTTCTTCCTCTACATCCTGTTTACGCTGTGCTTTAAGTCGCTGCGGGAGACCTACCGCTACCACGGCGCCGAGCATAAGACCATCAACTGCTATGAGTACGGGCTCCCGCTCACCGTCGGGAACGTGAAGAAGTGCTCCCGCCTGCACGACAGGTGCGGGACGACCTTCATCTTCATCGTGCTCGTCGTCTCCATCCTCGTGTTCGCCCTCGCGGGCATCCCGCTCGACATGCTCTATGAGTACGCGCACATCAACGACATCCTCGGGCGGTTCATCTCCCTCTTCGTGCGGCTCCTCCTTCTGCCCTTCGTGGCGGGGATCTCCTACGAAGTTCTCAAACTTCTCTCGCTCTCCTCGTCTCCCATCCTCCTGCCCTTCAAGGCGCCGGGGTACCTCTTGCAGACGCTCACGACGGCGGAGCCCGACGAGAGCATGATCGAGTGCGCCATCGCGGCGTTCAACAAGGCGAAGGAGATGGACGACGATCCCGAGTCCCCCGAAAAGACGGTCGCAACGGAGACCAAGCTCTCCAAGCTCCTCCCCATGATGAAAAACGCGTTCGTGCAGAAGGGGATCGAGGGAGCGGACGCGGAGTGGATCGTCAGCCTCGTCCTCAATATCCCGCGCAGCGCCCTCCGCGAGGACAGGGTCATCAAGCGGCCGGACTGCAAGAAGATCCTCTCCCTCTTCGAGGAGCGCCTCACGGGCAGGCCCCTTTGGTACGTCTTCGGCGACACCGAGTTCTACGGATACACCTTCAAAGTCGACGAGCGGGTGCTCATTCCCCGCCCCGAGACGGAGATCCTCGTGCGGCAGGCGGTCGGCGCCCTCAAGGACGGCGACAGCATGCTCGACCTGTGCACGGGCAGCGGCGCCATCGCGATCGCCGTCGCCTGTGAGACCGCAAAGGACAGGACGGTGAAGATCACCGCCTCCGATATTTCGGAGGACGCCCTCGAGGTCGCGCGGGAGAACGCCCGTCTCAACAAGGCGAACATCAACTTCGTGAAGGCCGACCTCTTTGCGGGCATCCACGGAAAATTCAACCTCATCACGGCAAATCCGCCCTATGTGAAGAGCGGGGAGATGAAGTCCCTCCCAAAGGAGGTGCGCGATTTCGAGCCCGCCCTCGCCCTCGACGGGGGGGAGGACGGCATGGATCTCTACCGCCGCATCGCCGAGAAGGCGTCGCGCTATGTCGCCCGCGGCGGGATGCTCATCCTCGAGTGCGGGGAGGGGCAGGCGCGGGAGATCGTGAAGCTCTTCCAAAGCAAGACGCGCTGCGACTACGCCATGATCGTGAAGGACCTCGCGGGCGTGGAGCGGTTCGTGAAGATCGGGTTTTGATATGGAGAAGGTGGACGAGATCGTGCGGCGGTATGAGGAGATCGGGGAACAGCTCTCCGATCCCGCCGTTTTTTCGGACCCCGCGCGGTGGCAGGCGCTCGCCAAAGAGCGGGCGGAGCTCGAAACGGTCGCGGAGTGCCGCCTCTCCTGTCTCAAACGGGAAGAGGAGATGAACGCCGCCTTTTCGGAGGCGGAGGGGGAGACGGGGGAGATGAAGGAGCTCCTCCTCGAAGAGGGATACCGCCTCAAGCGGGAGCTCGAAGAGGAGAAGAAAAAGCTCAACGCCCTCCTCCTTCCCAAAGATAAGAACGACGGGCGCGGGTGCGTTTTGGAGATCCGCGCGGGCGCGGGCGGCGAGGAAGCGGCGCTCTTTGCCTACGAGCTCTACCGCATGTACATGGGGTACGCGGAGAGGAAGCGCTACGGCTGGGAGGTCGTGGACCTCAACGAGACCGAGCTCGGCGGCGTGAAAGAGGCGGTCGTCAACGTGCGCGGCGCGGGCGCCTATAAAAATCTGAAATACGAGAGCGGGGTGCACCGCGTGCAGCGGGTCCCCGAAACGGAGTCGCAGGGGCGCATCCACACCTCGACGTGCACGGTCGCCGTCCTCCCCGAAGCGGAGGAGGTGGAGGTGCAGATCGACGAGAAGGACGTGCGCGTCGATCTCTTCCGTTCCTCGGGCGCGGGCGGGCAGAAGGTCAACAAGACGGAGACCGCCATCCGCCTCACCCACTTTCCGACGGGGATCGTCGTCACCTGCCAGGACGAGAGGAGCCAGCTCAAAAACAAGGAGAAGGCGTTCCGCGTTCTGAAGGCCCGTCTCTACGACTACTACAACTCGCGCGCCGCCGGGGCGGAGGCGGAAAACCGCAGGAGCCTCGTCGGCACGGGGGACAGGAGCGAGCGCATCCGTACCTACAATTTCCCGCAGGACAGGATCACCGACCACAGGATCGGGCTCTCCCTGCACAACATGGAGGAGGTCCTCTCGGGCGGGCTCGACGAACTCGTCGAAGCGCTCGCCCGCGCGGAGACGGAGCGCCGCCTTTCCTCGGGCGACGGACAGAGGTAACACGCGATGGAAACACTTGCAAAGCGGATCAGGAGCATCTCGCCCTCGCAGACCCTTGCGATCAGCGCGAAGGCGAAGTCGATGAAGGCGGCGGGGGAGAAGGTCATCTCCTTCGGCGTCGGCGAGCCCGACTTCTCCACGCCGGGCTACATTTCGGACGCGGCGGTGGAGGCGATCAAGGCGGGCCACACCAAATACACCCCCTCCGCGGGGCTCATCGAACTGCGCCGCGCCATCTGCGCGAAGTTCTTGCGGGACAACGGGCTCGAATACGAGCCCTCCCAGATCGTCGTCTCCAACGGGGCGAAGCACTCCATCTTCAACGTGTGCTTTGCGCTCGTCGACGAGGGGGACGAGGTCATCATCCCCGCGCCCTATTGGCTCACCTATCCCGAGGTCGTGAAAGTTTGCGGCGGGACGCCCGTCTTCGTGCGGGCGAGCAAGAAAACGGGGTTCAAGATAACCCCAGAACAGCTCCGCGCCGCCATCACCCCGAGGACCAAACTTTTCCTCTTCAACTCCCCCAACAATCCCACGGGGGCGGTGTATTCGGAGGAGGAGGTGCGCGCCCTCGCGGAGGTGTGCGAGGAGGCGGGCATCTGGGTGCTCTCCGACGAAATTTACGAAAAACTCGTATATGGGGTCACAAAACCCTTCTCCTTTGCGGCATGTTCGGAGAGGATGAAGGCGCGCACCGTCACCGTGAACGGCGTCTCCAAGACGTATGCGATGACGGGCTGGCGCATCGGGTATCTCGCCGCGCCCCCCGAAGTCGCGCGGGCGATCGACTCCTTCCAGAGCCATGCGACGAGCAACCCCAACTCCATCGCGCAATACGCGGCGCTCAAGGCCCTCACCTATCCCGAGGCGGCGGTCGACGAGATGGTGGGGCGGTTCGCGCGGCGGCGGCTCGCGATGATCGAGCGCGTCTCGGACATGAAGGACGCCTACTGCGTCATCCCCGAGGGGGCGTTCTACGCCATGCTCGTCGTGAGCGGGGTATACGGGAAGAGGTTCGGCGACAAGCTCATCCACGACTCGGTGAGTTTTTCGGAGGCGCTTTTGGAGGCGGCGAAGGTCGCGGTCGTCCCCGGCGGGGCGTTCGGCGCCGACGACTGCGTGCGGCTCTCCTATTCCCTCGCGATGGACGACATGCTCGAGGGGCTCGACCGTATCGACGATTTTCTCATGTCTCTCGCGTGAGAGAAAATTATTTTCTTAAATTTTGCGAAACCCCTTGAAAAAGGGAAGGAATATTTGTATAATAAGGATAATCAAGCCGTAAGGCATATTTAGGAGGATACCATGATCAAAATCATTTGCGGACCGAAGGGCAGCGGCAAGACGAAGAGGATGATAGAGATCGCGAACGATTCGGTCGCCGTCGCCAAAGGACACTTGATTTTCGTCACCGATACCAAGAGATATATGTACGATGTGAACCGCAACATCCGCTTTATCGACGTCACGGACTATGCGGTCGCGGGAGAGGACGCGCTCTGCGGGTTCATCAAGGGCGTCATCGCGGGCAGCTACGACAACGAATACGTCTTTGTGGACGGCGTGGCGCGCATCGCGGGCAAGGCGATAAAGGACATGGCGCAGCTCTTCTACATGCTGGAGAAAGTCTCCGACCTGCGCAACATCCAGCTGTGGATCACCTGCAGCTGTGCGGAAGAGGAACTTCCCGATTTCGCGAAGAAATACCTTTGAGAGAAGAAAAAACACCATCCGTCGTTCCACCGTCCCGCGCCCCCGCGGGACGTTTGGACTTTGAAAAAGGAGAAGCATGGAATTCATCGGCACGAGAGGAGAGGGGAAAGTAACGGGCGCGGAAGCGGTCGTAAAGGGCATCGCGGAAGACGGCGGTCTGTTCGTCCCCGCCTCCTTCCCGCAGGTCACGCCCGCGGAGATGGAGGAGATGCTCGGCATGGACTACCCCGAGCGCGCCGCCCTCATCCTCAAAAAATACTTCGGCGAATACCCCGAAGAGGAGCTCCTCGAAGAGCTCAAAAAGGCGTATTCCTCCTTCGAGGACGGGGACCCCGCTCCCCTCGTGAAGGTGGAGAACGGCACCTTCATCCTCGAGCTCTTCCACGGCCCCACCTGCGCCTTCAAGGATATGGCGCTCTCCGTGCTTCCCTACCTCCTCCGCAAGGGGTGCGAGCTTTGCGGCGTGAAGGAGAAGATCCTCATCCTCACGGCGACGAGCGGCGACACGGGCAAGGCCGCCCTCGAGAGTTTTGCGGATAAGGAAGGCGTGAAGATCGCCGTGTTCTACCCCGAGGACGGCGTCTCCAAGATGCAAAAGCTCCAGATGTGCACGCAGGACGGGGAGAACGTCTCCGTCACCGCCGTGCGCGGCAACTTCGACGACTGCCAGACGGGCGTAAAAAAGATCATGGGGAGCGAAAAATGCCGCTCTTCGATCGCCGAAAAGGGGTACGTCATCTCCTCGGCGAACTCCATCAACTTCGGGCGGCTCGCCCCGCAGATCTGCTACTATTTCTCCGCCTATCTCGACCTCGTTTCCTCCGATCAGATCGCGATGGGGGACAGGGTGGACTTCGCCGTGCCCACGGGCAACTTCGGCAACATCCTCGCGGGGTACTATGCAAAGAAGATGGGGCTCCCCGTCGGCACCCTCATCTGCGCCTCCAACACCAACAACGTCCTCACCGATTTCTTCCGCACGGGCACTTACGACAGGAAGCGCCCCTTCTACCGCACGATGTCCCCCTCGATGGATATTCTCGTCTCCTCCAACCTCGAGCGGCTCATCTTCGAGCTCTCGGGACGGGACGCCGCCCTTACGGCGGAGCGCATGCGGTCCCTCGCGCAGACGGGCCGATACACCCTCCGCGCCGAGGAACTCAAAGAACTCAAGGAGAATTTCTGCGCGGGCTGGACGAGCGAGGACGACACGGTGGAGTGCGTCTATGAGTTCTTCACCGAATACGGCTACCCGATGGATACCCACACGGGGGTCGCCATGCACGTCGCGGAGCAATACGAAAAGAAGCGGGAAGACGACCCGTCCGCCGAAAAGAGGAAGCTGGTCGTCGTCTCCACGGCGAGCCCCTACAAGTGCCCGCAGGACGTGTTGTACGCCCTCACGGGGAACGACGTGAAGGACTCCTTCAAGGGCGTGAAGCGCATCAATCTTCTCACGGCGATGAAGGTGCCCGAGGCGATCAAGTCGGTGCGCTATAAGCCGATACGCTTCAAAACGACCGTTTCGGCGGACAAGATGTTTGACGAGCTCATGAAGTTTTTATGACATGGGGTCGGAAAAACGGAAATGAATGAAAAAAGCGCTCCGCTTTCGGAGCGCTTTTTTGATAAGCCTTATCCTTCCTCGGGAGGGGACGGCTCCAAAGAAAGCCCTCCCCCTCACGTTCGCCACAAGCCTTCCCCCCCTCGGGGGGGGAAGGTGTCCCCGCAGGGGACGGATGAGGGGCAATTTGCAACACCGTGGGCGAACCCTCACCCCTACCCCTCCCCCTCACGTAGGGGGAGGGCTTTCTTTGGAGCCGCCGCGTCCCGCAAGCCTTCCCCCCCTCAAGGGGGGGAAGGCTTGGAGAAGGTCAGTCCGTTGTGCGCTGCCAATAGCTGGTCAATTCGCCTTTGGTGTGCGCGAGGTATTGCGCGTTCTGCACGGGGTCGGAGAGGCCGACGGGCGTCCTCGAATCTCCGCTGCGCGTCCAGCCCGTCGGCTCGGCGAAGGTCGCCCTTTGGAGACCTTTTGCGGGGTCGTTTGTCCAGAATGCCTTATTGCCGATATAGTTGAGGCTTGCGGGAAGGGTGACTTCCGTGAGAAGGGGGGTACTGTTGAAGCAGAAATCGCCGATGCTTTCGAGGCTGTTCCCAAACGTAAAGGACGTGAGTTTCTTGCAGCTGCTGAACGCCCCGTAGCCGAGCGCGGTCACGCCGTCCCCGAGCGTCACGGAAGTGAGGTCGAAATCCAACGTGTCGAACGCGTATCCGTGGACGACATACTTCGAGCCGTCGGGCGCGGCAGCGGGGAGGGTAAGGTCGGCGGTGTTGCCGTCGTAGCAGACGAGGTAGTTCTTTCCCGCCGCGGACTTGTAGAAGAGGAAATCGTCCTTTTCCGTGAACGTCCCCATCTGCGATTTTTCAGTGACGATGACCTCGGTGTAGACGCCGAGGAAGGAAACTTCGTTCGCGGGATCCTCGGTGTGCGGTTCAAACTCGAGTTCGGAGAGGTTGCAGATCTCGGCGAGCCGTCCGCACAGTTTGAAGGCGTCTTCTCCCACCGTCTGCAGACCCGCGGGGAGGGTGACGCGGATGAGATGGCGGCACTCGTCGAAAGCATAGTCGCCGATCTCCGTCACCGTCTCGGGAATGTCGCACTCCCGCAGATGGGTGCAGAAATAAAACATTTTTGTGGGAATGGCGGAAAGGTCCTCGGGAAGGGTCACCTTTTCGAGCGCCTTGCATTCCTGAAATGTCCGTGCTCCCTTGACAGATCCTCCGAATGTGCCGCGTGTGATCTCTGCCTCTTTGAGGGCGGCGCACTGACAAAATGTGTAGTCGCCGATGGTTTCGCCCGCGATCTTTGCCTTGACAAGGTTGGGGCAGGTATAGAAAGTATAGCCGCCGATCGCGCCCGTGCAGTCGATCTCCGCCTCCTCGATTGGACAGGGAGTCATGGTGCTACCGTCCGACGTATAGGTAAACGTCATATCGCCGATGGACTGCGCCTTGATGAAGGCTTTCTTCACGGTGGAGCAAGAGAAAACTTCGTCGCCGAGCGCGCCGCCGCCGATATAGGCGGTTTCGAGCCCCTCGTTGCCGAAGAAGGTGTAGGTCGGGATGCTCTTCACGGTGTTGGGCACGGCGACCGTCTTGAACGTTGCGCCCGCAAAGCGGGTCTCGGACGCCGTTTCGCCCTCGTAATATCCCTGCACTTCGACGACCTTTTTGCCGTTGTGGTAGGCGGGAATGACGACGGCCTCCGCCGCGGTCAAGGTGGCGTTCCCCCAATCGTAGCCGACTTTGAGGCC
>CANREU010000026.1 GCA_947629725.1 uncultured Clostridia bacterium | reverse complement strand
TTTTCGAGCATGAGAAGGAAGCCGAGCCCGTCGGGGTATAACACCGACGGGCTCGGCTTCCTTCTCATGCTCGAAAACGCGGGGATCTCCGTAGCGAAAAAAGACGTCCTCGTTCTGGGCGCGGGCGGCGCGGGGAGGAGCTGTATCAAAAAGCTCTGCGAGGCGGGCGCGAACGTGTTTGCCTACGAGAGGGACGAAGAGCGCCTTTTCGGCGTGTACGGCGAGTTCGGCGGGTTCACCCCCTGCCGCGGGGTGGAGATCCGCCCCTACGATCTCATCGTGAACTGCACGGGCGTGGGCATGCACGACACCGTGGGGCAGACCCCCTCCGTCTCCTTCGTAGGGGGGAAGACGGAGCCCGCCGGAGAGCAGCTCCTCTCCCTTTGCGGCGGGGCGGCGGATCTTATCTACGTGCCCGCGGAATCGGAGTTTTTGCGGATCGCCCGCCTTCTCGGAAAGAGGACGGTGAACGGTGCCGCCATGCTCTTCTATCAGGCGTATTTTGCCGCCTGCATTTATTTGGATCGAGACCCCGATCCCGCCGAAGCAAAGGCGCTCTATCGGGGAT
Source organism: uncultured Clostridia bacterium (assembly GCA_947629725.1). Classification (GTDB taxonomy): domain Bacteria; phylum Bacillota; class Clostridia; order Christensenellales; family Borkfalkiaceae; genus Gallimonas. Next base: position 12,877 of record CANREU010000026.1, on the reverse strand, counting down.
ATACGGAGGGAAAACAATGAAACTTTTAGTTGTGAACGGGGTCAACCTCAATCTCACGGGCAGGCGCGAGAAGGGGCTCTACGGCGGGGAATCGCTCGAGAGCATCAACCGCGAACTCGCCGCCTACGCCGAAAAGCGGGGACATACGGCCGACTTTTTCCAGAGCAACCTCGAGGGGGAGCTCTGCACCCGCATTCAGGAGGCGGAGGGAAAGTACGACGGGATCGTCCTCAACGCGGGCGCCTACACCCACTATTCCATCGCCCTGCGCGACGCGATCGCGGCCGTCTCCGTCCCCGTCGTCGAAGTGCACATGACCAACGTCCACGCGCGGGAGGAGTTCCGCCGCACTTCGGTGCTCACCCCCGTCTGCCGCGGCGAGATCCTCGGCTTCGGCAAAAAGAGCTATCTTCTCGCGATGGAGAGTTTCTTCTTATGAACGTCGTGCTCTGCGGAATGATGGGAGTGGGCAAGACGAGCGTGGGGATCCGCGTCGCCGAACTCACGGGAAGAAGATGGTTCGACACCGACGTCGTGATCACCGACCGCTACGGGCGGATCTCCGACATCTTCGAGTTTTACGGCGAGGAGCACTTCCGCGCCCTCGAGACGGACATCGTGCGCGAGCTCGCGGGGAAGGAGGACCTCGTCATCTCCACGGGCGGCGGGCTCGTCTTAAAGCCCGAAAACGCGGAAATGCTCAAACGGGGCGGGAAAATTTTCTTCATGCGCGCCTCCTTCGAGACCCTCCTTCTGCGGGTGCGCGCCGACGAGACTCGTCCCCTCCTCAAGGATACGGGCAAGACGGCGGAGAAGCTCGGCGAGCTCCTCGCGGAGCGCACGCCCGTCTACGAGCGGGTCGCCGACTACATCGTCGACACCGACGGGAAGACGATAGAAGAGGTCGCGCGGGAGATCGTCGCCCTCGCGGAAAAGGCATGAAACGGGCGCTCGTCACGGGAGGGACACGGGGGATCGGGCTCGCCGTCTGTAAAAAACTTGCGGAGGACGGGTATGCCGTGACGGCGACCTATTCCGCCTCCGAAGAGGATGCGGCGCGGGCGCGGGACATGCTGCCCGCCGTCGAATTTTTGCGCGCGGACGTGCGGGACGAGGGGGAGGTCAAGGCGCTCTTTGAAAGGTTTTCCTCCCTCGACGCGCTCGTGAACAACGCGGGCGTCGCCCTCTTCAAACAGGTGCAGGACATCTCGGGAGAGGAGTATGCGCGCGTGATGGACGTGAACATGCGCGGCGCTTTTCTCTGCGCGAAATATGCCGTGAAAAAGCTGCTCGTGCGGGGCGGCGCCGTCGTGAATATTGCCTCCGTGTGGGGGGAGTGCGGCGCGAGCTGCGAGAGCGTTTACGCGGCCTCGAAAGGGGCGCTCATCGCCTTTTCCAAGTCGCTTGCGAAGGAGCTTGCACCCGCGGGGATCACGGTGAACTGCGTTTCCCCCGGGGTCATCGATACCGCGATGAACGCGCGGCTCTCCGCGGAGGAGAGAAGGGCGCTCGGGGAGGACATCCCGCTGGGGCGGTTCGGCACTCCCGAAGAAGTGGCGGAGGCCGTGTGCTTTTTGCTCTCGGCGCGCTACATCACGGGGCAAATTTTGGGCGTGAACGGCGGATTTTTGATTTGAGAAGGGCAAAGAGAGGCGCTTGTGATGCGATTTGAATTGGGCAATGCGCTGACCGCACGGTCGGGATATGAGACCGTCCGCATCGAGCCGTGGGGGCGGGACGCGCTCCGCGTCCGTGCGACGGTAAATAAAAAGTTTTCGGGGGCGGAGAAGGGGCTGGACCTCCCGCCCGTGACGCAAGCCGTTTGCGGGCAGACGGAGAGCGGGGCGTATATCCAAAACGGAAAGCTCCGCTGCGTTGTGCACCGAAACGGCTATCTCACGTTTTACGAGGGGGAGCGGGTGCTCCTGAAGGAGTATTCCCGCGATTTTTCGGGGGCGAACGAGCACAGCCCGAGCATGAAGCTGGCGGCGCGCGAATATAAGCCCCACGGGAGCGACTACGAGATCGCCCTGCGCTTCGAAGCGCAGGAGGAAAAGCTGTTCGGGATGGGGCAGTACCAACAGCCGAATTTCGATTTGAAGGGCTGCATTTTGGAGCTCGCCCAGCGCAATTCGCAGATCAGCATCCCGTTCGTGCTCTCTTCGCGCGGCTACGGGTTTCTCCTGAACCATCCCGGGGTGGGAGAGGCGGTGTTCGGCGCCAACTTTACGCAGTGGCGGGAACTCTCCTCCGACGAGATCGACTACTGGGTGGCCGCGGGGAGCCCCAAAGAGATCATAGAGCGATACACCGAGGTCACGGGGCGGGCGCCGGAGTTTCCCGAGAATGCGCTCGGCCTGTGGCAGAGCAAACTTCGCTATCGCACGCAGGAAGAGGTGCTGTCCGTGGCGCGGGAGTATAAGAGGAGGGGCGTCCCGCTCGACGTCATCGTCATAGACTTCTTCCATTGGGTACGGCAGGGCGATTGGGCGTTCGACCGCACCTATTGGCCCGACGTGCGGGCGATGACCGATGAGCTGCACGAAATGGGCGTGCGGTGCATGGTCTCGGTATGGCCGACGGTAGACAAGAAGAGCGTCAACTATGGGCCCATGCGCGAACGCGGCCTCTTGGTCCGCACCGAACGCGGCGCCCCGCAGTGCTTCGATTTTCAGGGCGATACCGTGATCTACGACGCGACCGACCCCGAGGCGCGCGCCTATCTGTGGTCGTGCGTCAAGAAAAATTATTTCGACAAGGGCGTGGACTGCTTTTGGCTCGACGAGGCGGAGCCCGAGTACGCCGCCTACGATTTCGACCACTTCCGCTATGCCGCGGGCCCCGTCGTGAAGACGGGGAATCTCTATCCGCGCGAGCATGTGAAGGGCTTCTACGAGGGCCTCAAAGCGGCGGGCCGCACCGACATCGTGAATCTCACGCGGAGCGCATGGGTGGGGAGCCAAAAGTATGCCGCCCTCGTCTGGTCGGGGGACATTTGCTCCAATTTCCAGACGCTCAGAGACCAGCTCGCCGCAGGGCTCAACATCGGGATCGCCGGGATCCCGTGGTGGACGACGGATACGGGCGGGTTTTTCGGGGACGTCACGGCAAAGGGGTTTTCGGAGCTTCTCGTCCGCTGGTTTGAATTTTCCGTCTTCTCTCCCGTCCTGCGGCTGCACGGCGACAGGGGACCGCACGACATTCCGAATTTAACAGATCTCGACTTCGGCGGCGGCTTTTCTCCGACGGGGAGGCCCAATGAGATATGGAGCTACGGCGGGGAGACCGAGGCCATCTTAAAGCGCTTCGTCGGGATCCGCCGCGGCCTCAAAGATCATCTCAAAAAAGCCTTCCGCGAGGCGAGCGAGAAGGGCTATCCCGTCATGCGCACGCTCTTCTTCGAGTTCCCCGAGGACGGCAGGGCGTGGGAAGTGGGGGACGAATATATGCTCGGGAGCGAGCTTCTTGTGGCGCCCGTCCTGTATGAGGGCCAAACCGCGCGCTCCGTATATCTTCCCCGCGGCGAATGGGAAGATTTCTTCACGGGGAAAAAGTACGTCGGCGGAGACTACACGGTGGACGCCCCGCTCGATACGATCCCCGTTTTCAGGCGCAGATAGGGCGATTTAAGGCGAAAATTTCGGCTGTGCATAGTATTATGTCACACATAATACGGCATTATGCCGCGCATACTTCCGTATTTTTGAAAAATCTCTTCCAAAAAAGAGGAGTTTTTTTCTTTCGGGACGAAATATTAAGCGATGAAGATGAAAGAAACCATTTTTGAACGCGAAGCGCGCGATCTCTCGCCCTACGCGATGAAGTCGGCGGAAACGAAGGGGAGGCTCCGCCATGAAGAGCCCTGCCCCATGCGCACCGACTTCCAGCGGGACAGGGACCGCATCATTTACTCGAAGGCGTTTTTGCGCCTCAAGAACAAGACGCAGGTGTTCTTTGCGCCCGACGGCGACCACTACATGTCGCGCCTCACGCACACCCTCGACGTCTCGCAGATCGCCCGTTCCATCGCCCGCTGTCTCTCCCTCAACGAGGACCTCGCGGAGGCGATCGCTTTAGGGCACGACCTCGGTCACACCCCCTTCGGGCACATCGGGGAGAGGGTGCTCGCCTCGCTGAACCCCGGGGGCTTCCGCCACAACGAGCAGTCCCTCCGCGTCGTCGACGTCCTCGAAAAGGACGGCAAGGGGCTCAACCTCACCTATGAGGTGCGGAGCGGGATCCTCAACCACACCCCCGCGGGCAAGCCCGAGACCCTCGAGGCGGAAGTCGTGCGGTATGCCGACCTCATCGCCTACATCAACCACGACATCGAGGACGCCATCCGCGCGGGATTTCTCACGGCGGAGCAGCTCCCGCAGGACGCCGTCGCCCTCTTCGGGTCGCACACCTCGGCGCGGATAAACGCCGCCATCCTCGACATCTACCGCGAGTCCTACGGCAAGCCCTATGTGCGGATGTCGGAGGAGAGGGGAAAGGCGCTCGACGAGCTCCGTTCGTTCATGTTTGAACACGTGTACGAGCGCGCGAACAAGCTCATCCAGAAGAGTGCCGACCGCATGCTCCGCGCCCTCTACGGCTACTACACCGAACGTCCCGAAGAGCTCCCCGAGCGCTACCGCAAGACGGCGGAGACAGACGTCCCGCGGGCGGTGTGCGACTATCTCTCCTCTATGACGGACAAGTATGCGATCGGCGTCTTCAAGGAACTGTTCGTGCCTCGGGAGGGGGTGTTATGAGAAGCGGAGATTTCTCCGACTTCCTCCGCGAACTCAAAGAGAAGAACAGCATTGCGGAGGTCATCGGCTCCTACATAAGTCTCGAGAGGCGGGGCTACCAGTATTGGGCGTGCTGCCCCTTCCACCACGAAAAGACTCCCTCCTTTGCCGTGAATGCGGCGGATAACTACTACCACTGTTTCGGCTGCGGCGCCTCGGGGGACGTCATCACCTTCGTGAAGGAGTATGAGAACTGCGACTTCATGCAGGCGGTGCACATCCTTGCCGACCGCGTGAAGATGGAGGTCCCCGCCCTCGACGACCGTTCTGCCGAAGAGGCCGCGGAGAAAAAAAAGAAGCGGGACAGGCTCCACGCCCTCATGAAGGACGCGGCGCGCTTCTACCTCAACAACCTCCGCTCGGGGCGGGCGGACGAGTATCTTTCCTACCTCGAAAAGAGGAAGATAACCCCCTCCACCGCGAGAAAATTCGGGCTGGGCGCCTCGCTCGACTACCAGTCTCTCCCCGCCCACCTGCTCGCGCAGGGCTACACCCGCGAGGAGTGTCTGGAGAGCGGCGCGTGCGGCAAGACGGAGGAGGGCAGGATCTTCGATTCCCTCGGCGGGAGGCTCATCATTCCCGTCATCGACCAGTTCGACGAGGTGATCGCTTTCGGCGGCAGGCTCATGAAGCCCGCCGACCGCGCGAAGTATAAGAACACCCGCGAGACGGAGATCTTCAGCAAGAGCAGGACCCTCTACAACATCAACCTCCTCAAGAAGGAGAAGCGGGCGGGGGGACTTCCCTACATCGTGATGCTCGAGGGGTATTTCGACGTGATCTCCCTCTATCAGGCGGGGTTCAGGAACGTCGTCGCGAGCATGGGGACCTCGCTCACCAAGGAGCAGGCGCGCCTCTGCAAGCGGTATTCCGATACCGTACTCATCAGTTACGACGGGGACGCGGCGGGGCAGTCGGCGAACCTGCGCGGGCTCAAACTCCTCGAGGACGAGGGGGTGAAGCTCCGCGTCGTGCCCCTCCCCGAAGGGCTCGACCCCGACGACGTCATCACCAAAAAGGGGCCCGAGGCCTATAAAGACTGCCTCGACAGGGCGATGCCCCTCATCGACTACCGATTGCTTTCGGTGCGGCGTGGATACGACCTCTCCCGCTCGGAGGAGAAGCGGGAGTTCGTGCGGGAGGCGCTCGCCGTCGTGCGGGAGGCAGAGAGCGAAACGGAGAAGGAGGAGCTCCTTAAGAGGATCGCCGCCGAGGCGGACGTGAGTTATTCCGCCCTCCAAAGCGATCTCGACCGTCTGCCCTCGCAGAAGGAGGCGGAGAAGAAGGAGCCCCCCAAGAAGGAAACGGAGAAGGACCGCGAGCGGGTCGCCATGCGGTTCGTGCTCGCCGCCTGCCTCTTCTCCAAGCCCTATGCCCTCGGGTTCGACCCCGCGGGCGTCGGCTATCCCGATCCCGTCCTCCGCGCCATTGCGGACTACATCTCCGCGGCGAGAAAGGAGGGGAAGGTGCGGCCGAGCGGGGTGTTCGAGGTGGTGGACGACGGGGAGAAGGAGCTCTCGGAGGTCCTGAATCTCGACTCGGGGGAGAATCTCGACGGCGAGGGCGCGGAGCGCTATTTCCGCGACTGCGTGAACATTCTCGAAGAGGGGCGTATTTCCGCCCTCTATGCCGCCGCCCGCGAGCGGCTCAACGGCGATCTCACGCAGGAGGAACGGAGAAAGGTCCTCGCGGAGATCTCCGAATATTCCAAACAATTGAAAAAAGTGCGTAACGGAGGAAAAATATGACGGTAGACGACAAGAAGCTGGAAGAGATCATCGGCAACATGGTGCAGGACTACAAGATGAAGGGGAGCATCTCCACCAACGCGCTCTGTGACGCGCTCGAAAAGTATGAACTCTCCCCCCAGCAGATGGAGACGGTCTACAAGGAGATCCCCGCGCGCGGGATCGTCATCTTCGACGAGGACGAGCGCGACAAGGAGCTCTTCGAGCAGGCGCTCTCCGACATCGGGCTCGACGACCCCGTGAAGATGTACCTCAAAGACATCGGGCGGGTGCCCCTTCTTTCGAGCGACGAGGAGATCGAGCTCGCCCGCAAGATGCAGGAGGGGGACGAGGCGGCAAAGCGCCGTCTCTCCGAGGCAAATTTGAGGCTCGTCGTCTCCATTGCAAAGAGATATGTGGGGAGGGGGATGCTCTTTTTGGACCTCATACAGGAGGGCAATTTAGGGCTCATGAAGGCGGTGGAGAAGTTCGACTACCAGAAGGGCTTCAAGTTCTCCACCTATGCGACGTGGTGGATCAGGCAGTCCATCACCCGCGCCATCGCCGACCAGGCGCGCACCATCCGCATTCCCGTCCACATGGTGGAGACCATCAACAAACTCACCCGCGTCTCCCGCGAACTCTTGCAGGAGAACGGCAGGGAGCCCTCCCCCGAGGAGATCGCGGAGCGGATGGGGGTGGACGTCGTGCGGGTGCGGGAGATCCAGAAGATCGCGCAGGACCCCGTCTCTTTGGAGACGCCCATCGGCGAGGAGGAGGACTCCCACCTCGGCGACTTCATCGAGGACGACAAGACGCAGACCCCCGGGGATTCCGTCGCCTTCATCATGCTGAAGGAAAAACTTCTGAACGTCCCCGCGAGGAGAAGGTGCTCCGCCTCCGCTACGGGATCGACGACGGCAAGCCCCGTACTCTCGAGGAGGTGGGCAGGGAGTTCAACGTCACCCGTGAACGCATCCGCCAGATCGAGGCGAAGGCGCTCCGCAAGCTCCGCCATCCCTCCCGCTCCAAGCAGCTCAAGGACTTCCTCGAGTGATGAAGGAGCGCGTCGCGCACATCTGCTCCCTCCTTCCGCGCTGTGAGGTCTTTGCCGACGTCGGCTGCGACCACGGCTACATGACCGCGTACAAGCTCAAAAACGGGCTGTGCGGGAGGGCGTATATCTCGGACGTGAGCGCAAAGAGCCTGAAAAAAGCGGAAAAACTCCTCGCCCGCCCCATTGCGGAGGGCAGGTGTTTCCCCGTCGTTGCAGACGGGCTCGACGGGCTCCCCGAGCCGTGTGACTTCGTCCTCATCGCGGGCCTCGGAGGGGAGGAGATCGTGAAGATCCTCTCGCGGGCGTATATCCCGCCCCGCTTCCTGTTCCAGCCCATGAAAAACAGCGAAAAACTGCGGCGCTTCCTCGTGGAGCGCGGGGCGAAACTCGAGCGGGACTACACCTTCTCGGAGGGGAAAACGAGGCGCAAGTATTACGATGCGATCCTCGGCAGCGCTTCGGGCGGGGACAGCTATTCGGAGAAGGAGTTCCGTTTCGGGCGGGACAATTTGAACGGCAATTCGCCCTATCCCTTCCTCTATGCGATGAAGGAGGAGCTCGGAAAGACGGAGGAGCGCTTAAAAGGCGGTCTCGGGGCTGCGAGCAGGGAGAAGCTCTCGGGGCGGCGGAAAGAATTGGAGGAGATCATCCATGAAGTTGAAGGAAGTTTATGAGGCGGTGGACGCGCTCGCGCCCTTCGCCCTCTCACGGGAATTCAAGGACCGCTACGGCATGTACGACAACAGCGGCGTCCTCATCGACTGCGGGGAGGAGATCTCGGGCGTGCTCTGCTCGCTCGACCTCTCGGACGCCGCGGTGGAGGAGGCGAAAAAGGCGGGCGCGAACTGTATCGTCACCCACCATCCCGCCATTTGGGACGGGCTCAAATCGCTGAAAGAGGGCCCCGTGCTCGCGTGCGCGAAGGCGGGGATCTCGGTCATTTCCGCCCACCTCAACCTCGACGGCGCGGAGGGAGGGATCGACGAATGCCTCATGGCGGGGCTCGGCGGAAGGGCGGCGGAGAAGGTGATGCAGCCCCTCTCCCGCGGCGGCTACGGCAGGGTGTATGAAGTGGAGCCCGCCTCCTTTGCGGACTTCGTGCTCCGCGCGCGGCGGGTCTTCCGCACCGACCGCACGGCGGCCTACGGGGGCGGGGAAGTAAGGAAAGTCGCGAGCTTTTGCGGCGCGGGGCTGGAGGGAGCCACTCTCGCCTTTGCGGCGGAGAACGGTGCGGACACGGTCGTCTCGTCGGACGGCAAGCACCATCTCATCACGGAGGCGGCGGAGAGGGGACTTCATCTTCTCCTCCTCACCCACTACGCCTCGGAGAACTACGGGTTCGCCCGTTTCGCATTGAAACTGAAAGACGCGCTCGGCGCGGTGACGCACTTCACCGACAGGCGCTTTTTGTAATCATCATTTGGGAGGACAACGACATGGCAGCATTGAACGAAGAACTCTTGGAGTATCAGAAGGTCGACGGGGAGTACCGTGCGCTCGAGCAGGAGCTCTCCTCGAGCGAGGAATACAAGAAATACGCGCAGGCGAAGAAGTTTTTGAAGGCGGCGATGGACAAGCTCGAATCGCAGGAGGCGCGCGCCGCCGAACTCCGCGGCGCGAAGGATGGGCTCGCCGCCCGCTGCGAGGAGATGGCGAAGTCCATCGCGGAATACGCCGATCTCGAGGAGATGGTGGCGGAGGGAGGCGGGGACATCTCCTTCTACAAGAAGAACGCCCTCGTGCTCTCCGAGCGGCTTCGCGCCGTGAAGGGGGACCTCGGCAAACTCATGGGGGAGATCGAGAACATCCTCGCCGAGTACAATAAGCTCAAGGAGCAGGTCCGCTCCATGCAGAAGCAGTACAACGAGAACAGCGAGAAATTCAAGGCCTTGCGCGCCGGGCGCGCCGCCGAAGCGAACGCCATCTCCGCGCGTCTCGAGAAGATCGGGAAGGAAATTCCCGCCCCCATCCTCGAAAAATACAAGCAAAAGCGCAAGGAGAAGATCTTCCCCGTCGTGGTGCCCCTTCAAAACGGGTGCTGCATGTGCGGCATGGATTTTCCCCTCGCCGTGCAGACGAAACTCGCGGGCGGGGACGTGATCGAGTGCGAGAACTGCCGCAGGTTCGTCTACAAGAAGTGACCCTTTTCCGCCCCCTCCGCATACGATGAAAGCATGCAGAGCACGGAAGCGGAGATCTTGTTAGATCGTTTGAAAGGGAACGCGGAGGAGGTGCTCCGCCGCGCGAAGAAGCCCCTTGTCGCCGTCGTGAAGGACGATGGGTACGGACACGGGGCGGCAAAAGTTTCCCATGCGCTCTCTCCCCTCGCCGCGATGTTTGCCGTGGCGACGGCGGACGAGGGCGCACGGCTGCGTATTGCGGGGGTAGACGCCCCCGTTCTCGTGCTCGCCCCTATTCTCACGGCGGACGAGGGGGCGCGGGCGCGAAACTACGGGCTCACCCTCTCCGTGACCTCGGAGGAGGCGCTCCGCCTCGTCCTCAAATCGGGGGTACGGGAGGCGCACCTTGCCGTGAACACGGGCATGAACCGCTACGGTTTTCCCCCCAAACGGGCGGGGGAGGCGTGCCGCGCTGCGAAGGAGGGCGGGCTGAACATCACGGGGGTGTATTCCCACCTCTATCTGCCCGAGGACGGCGGGGCGCGGGAGGAACAGCTCGCGCTCTTCCGTCTCGCGTGCGCGCGCGTAAAGGAGGTGTTCCCCGAGGCAAAGAGCCACCTCTCCGCCACGGGCGGGCTGCTCTGCGGGGAAGACGGCGCGGACATGGTGCGCGTCGGGCTCGCCCTCTACGGCTATCAGCCTCCATACGGCACCCTCGCGCTCGCTCCCGCCATGCGGGTGTATGCGACGGTCTCGCAGGGGAGCGCGCCGCCCGTCGGGGGCGGGGCGGGCTACGGGCGGGCGAAGAAGAGGTACTCCGTCCTTCACACCCTCCGCTGCGGCTACGGCGACGGCTTCGTCCGCACGGGAGGGGACATCTGCATGGACGCCTGCGTGGAGGAGGGAGAGGCGCGTTTCGGCGAGCGGCGGCCGGTCTTTTCGGACGCGCGCGCCTATGCGGAGGAGCACGGCGTCTCGGTGTATGAGGTCCTCGTCCGCGCGGGGCGGGGCGCCGTGAAGACATATTTCGGGGGATGACCTTAATTTTCGGGACAAGCTCCCGAAAGCGCGGGCGCAAAATGCGCCGTTCAACTTGACAGAACGCCGCGCTTGGCTTATAATAGGGAAAACGGGGGTTGTGTTTATGTTGCGTGAAGATCCCGCAAGGGAACAAAAGAAAAAGAAGAAGGACTACGCCCACCCCTCCCGCATGCGGCTCTTTTGGCGGATCCAGTGGGAGTGCTTCCGCCGCGCGGTGACGCCCATGCTCATGTATATGTTCATGAGTATGATCATGCTCACCTGCCAGCTCGTGGGGGACCTGTGGCTGAAGATCTTCCTCGGCGTGCTCTGTATCGCGGGCGGCGCCTTTTTCAACGGGCATCTCTGCTATTCCTACGGCAAGATCCACTACGGCTCCTACATCGCGGGGGAACTCCACCGCAGGAACGAGCTCTACGGCATCCCCTCGGGCGGCGACCACCGTCCCGACAGGGAATACCGCTGGTGGAAGGGGCCTATCATCGGGGTCTACGTCGCCCTTCCCGTCCTCATCCTCGGGATCGTCGCGGGGATCTTCCCGCCCACCGAAACGGGCTTGGGGGCGTATGCGCTCTACGCCTATGCGATGTTCGCGGGCTACGGCATCCTTCCCCTCACATGGTTCGGCGCGAAACCGGAAGGGCAGGGCTTCGGGCTCGTCGTGAGCCCCTTTTGGTCCCTTCTCTTCGCCCTCATCCCCATTGTAGTCAGCACGGTGTTCTACATCGTGGGCGCATGGCGGGAGCAGGTGCACCGCGTGCGGGAAGCGGAACGCATGGAGGAAGTCGCCTCCGTCGGCAAGAATAAGAAGAAATGAGGATCGTCGCGGGAAAATACAGGGGCAGAAAGCTCGCCGCCTTTGCGGGGGAGAAGATCCGCCCCACGCCCGACAGGGTGAAGGAGTCCCTCTTTGAGATCCTCACCCCCCGCCTTACGGGGGCGCGCGTTTTAGACCTCTTCTCGGGGAGCGGCGCATTGGGCCTCGAGTGCCTCTCACGGGGGGCGAGCGAGGCGGTGTTCAACGACGGGAGCGCGGAGGGCGTCTCGCTCACGCGCAAAAACCTCGCCCTTCTCGGGATCCGCGCGGAGGTGCGCACGGCGGACTACGCCGCCTGCCTCTCTTCCCTCAAAGGACAGGCATTCGATCTCATCTTCTGCGATCCGCCCTATGCGGAGGACTACTGCGAAGACATCCTTTCCCGCGTGGCGGAATACGGGCTTCTGAAGGCGGGCGGGCTCGTCGTCTATGAGAGCGAGAGGGAGGAGAGCGCCGAGGGCTGGCGCGCCGCGGACTACCGCCGCTACGGCAGGGTGAAAGTCTTTTTCTTTGAGAGGGAACCATGAAAAAGTGCGTGTTTGCGGGGACGTTCGATCCCTTCACGATAGGGCACGGGGACACCGTGAAAAAGTGCCTTGCCCTCTTCGACGAGGCGGTCGTCGCCGTCGCGGAAAACAAGAGCAAACGCTGCCTCTTCTCCGCGGAGGAGCGGGCGGAGATGATCGCGCGGGTGTATGCGGAGGAGCCGCGGGTGCGCGTCGTCCGCTGGAACGGGGCGATCGTCGACCTTCTGAAGGCGGAGAACACCCATATCTATGTCCGCGGCGTTCGCAATGCGGCCGACTTCGCGTATGAAAACGAGGACTTTTTCGCGAGCCGCGATTTAGACGGGGAGATGATCGAGGTCTACCTTCCCGCCGAGCAGGCGCTCGCGCATGTAAGCTCCACTTTGGTGAAGAACTGTCTCGCGTTCGGGAAACCCTACGAAAGGTATGTCCCGGAGGCGGTGTATGAATTTATCGCAAACAAGAGAGGATGACCCATGTTTGAAAAGCAGATCCTGATCCCCTCCGCAGAGGAGATCGTCGCCGAAAACCCCGTGCCGCCGCAGCTCGCCGCGATCAAAAGAGAGCGCGACAGGATGGCGACGGACGTCATCACGGGGAAATCGGATAAACTGCTCGTGATCGTCGGCCCCTGTTCGGCGCACGAGCCCGCGCCCGTGCTCGACTATGTCCGCCGTCTCGGCAAACTCGCCGAAAAGGTGGAGGACAGGCTCGTGCTCATCCCGCGTATCTACACGGCGAAGCCGCGCACGCGCGGGGTGGGGTATAAGGGCATGTTCTCCCAGCCCGACC
>CANREU010000025.1 GCA_947629725.1 uncultured Clostridia bacterium | reverse complement strand
GTGCTCTCCTGTTTCACGCCCGTTTTCGGCGGCGTGGCGGAGGGGATCCTCAAGAGCTGCCTCGGGAACCATATCGGCTTTGAATACGCAAACGGCGTACCCATGTCCGAGATCTTCGGCTATTTATACGGTTCCTTCGTCATGGAGCTCAGAGAAGGGGCAAACGCGGGCATGGTAGTGGGGAAAACGGTCGAAACGCCCCACATCGCCTACCGCGGCGAGAGCATCTCCCTCGGGGAGCTCCTTCCTATTTACGAGGGCAAGCTCGAGCCCGTCTACCCCTGCAACATTTCCGCGCCCGAAGAAAAGCCCGAAAAATTCACCTATCCCCGCCACAGCTTTTTGGTGCCCGACGTGCGCTACACCCGCCCCCGTGTGCTCATCCCCGTCTTCCCGGGGACCAACTGCGAATACGACACGGCGAAGGCGTTTGAGGACGCGGGCGCGGAGGCGAAGATCTTCGTCGTCCGCAACAACACGGCGGACGAGGTCGCCCGCTCGGTGGACGAGTTTGCCTACGCCTGCCGCTACACCGAGATCGTGTTCATCCCGGGCGGCTTTTCGGGCGGCGACGAGCCGGACGGCTCGGGCAAATTCATCACGGCGTTCTTCCGTAACCCCGCCGTAAAAGAGGAGATCGAAACGCTCCTGAATGTCCGCTCGGGGCTCATGGGGGGGATCTGCAACGGGTTTCAGGCGCTCGTGAAGCTCGGGCTCGTCCCCTACGGGAAAATTATGGATACCGACGAAAGCTGCCCGACCCTCACCTACAACAACATCGGGCGGCACCAGAGCCGCATCGTGCGGGTGCGCGTTTCCTCCGTCAACTCCCCGTGGCTTTCGGGGGTGGAGGCGGGGGACATTCTCTCGGTGCCCGTCTCCCACGGCGAGGGGAAGTTCGTCGCCTCCGACGCCCTCATCAAGGAGCTTGCGAAGAAGGGGCAGATCATGACGCAATACGTCGACCTTTCGGGCAGCCCCACGATGGACGTCCGCTTCAACCCCAACGGCAGCGCCTGCGCGATCGAGGGGATCCTCTCGCCCGACGGCAGGATCTTCGGCAAGATGGGGCACGCCGAGCGCAAGGGCGCGGGCCTCTACCGCAACGTTTTGGGCAATTACGACATGAAACTCTTCGAGAGCGCGGTGAAATATTTCAAGTAAGGTTCGCAAATTTCTTCTGTATAGCTGCAATCTGCACGAATTGCGGTTATCCTTGCAATCCGCGCGGACGTCCTCGGGACGTCATCCCGAGCCGTAAGGCGAAGTAGCGCAGTCGAGGAGTGACGGTATGAATCGCGGGCGTCCCTCATTCCGAACGGAGCCATAGGCGGAGTGAGCGGATCTTTCCCTTAAAGATACTCTCGGCTCCTGCGGAGCCTCGGTATGAGGAGGGACGTCTCCCCGATCCCCGCGCCGCCCCCGCCCGCCGTAACCCGCAACCGTCTTCCCCGAGAGGGAAAGCGGCAAAAAATCCACAGAATAAAAACCATAGAGGAGAACGCCATGAAAACAGACATCGAGATCGCACAGGAATGCAAGATGCGCCACATCCGCGAGATCGCGGCAAAGGTGGGGCTTTCGGAGGAGGAGCTCGAGTACTACGGTAAGTACAAGGCAAAAGTCGGGCTCGGCATCATGGACCGCAAGACGAAGGACGGCAAGCTCATTTTGGTCACCGCCATCACCCCCACGCCCGCGGGCGAGGGGAAGACGACGACGACCATCGGCCTTGCGGACGGGCTCACCCGCATCGGCAAAAAGGCGGTCGTCGCCCTCCGCGAACCCTCGCTCGGGCCCGTGTTCGGGATCAAGGGGGGAGCCGCGGGAGGCGGGTATGCGCAGGTCGTCCCCATGGAGGACATCAATCTCCACTTTACGGGGGACTTCCACGCGATCGGCGCGGCGAACAACCTCCTCGCCGCCATGCTCGACAACCACATCTTTCAGGGGAACGCCCTCGGTATCGACCCCGAAAAGATCACATGGCACCGCTGCGTGGACATGAACGACCGCCAGCTCCGCTATGTGGAGGACGGGCTTGGCGGCCCCAAGTCGGGCGTGCCGAGAAAGGACGCCTACGACATCACCGTCGCCTCCGAAGTCATGGCGATCTTCTGCCTTGCGACCTCCGTCTCCGACCTCAAGGAGCGGCTCTCCCGCATCGTCGTCGGCTACACCTATGAGGGCAAGCCCGTCACGGCGGGGGACCTGAAGGCGGCGGGCGCGATGACGGCGCTTTTGAAGGACGCCTTAAAGCCCAACCTCGTGCAGACTTTGGAGGGGACGCCCGCTTTCGTGCACGGCGGGCCCTTCGCGAATATCGCGCACGGGTGCAATTCGGTCATCGCCACGAAGACGGCGTTAAAACTCGGCGACTACGTCGTGACGGAGGCAGGCTTCGGCGCCGACCTCGGCGCAGAAAAATTCCTCGACATCAAGTGCCGCTTTGCGCATCTCAAGCCCTCGGCGGTCGTCGTTGTCGCCACGGTCCGCGCCCTCAAAATGCACGGCGGGCTCGCAAAAACCGAACTTGGGGTCGAAAATTTGGAGGCGCTCGAGAGGGGACTGCCCAATCTTCTCCGCCACGTCTCCAATATGAAGAATGTCTATGGGCTGCCCGCGGTCGTCGCGGTCAACCGCTTCCCGACCGATACCGACGCGGAGATCGCCCTTGTCATCGAAAAGTGCAGGGCGCTCGGCGTGAACGTCGTCCTCTCCACCGTTTGGGCGGAGGGTGGCAAGGGGGGCGAGGAGCTCGCGAAAGAGGTCGTCCGCCTCTGCGGCGAGAAGAGCGATTTCCGCTATTGTTACGACGAAAAGCTCCCCATCAAGGAGAAAATTCACGCCCTCGCGACCAAAATTTACGGCGGCACGGGCGTGCAATACACTCCCGAGGCGGAGGCGGAGATCGCGCGGCTCGAATCCCTCGGCTTCGGCAAGACCCCCGTCTGCATGGCGAAGACCCAATACTCCTTCTCGGACGACCAGACCAAGCTCGGCGCGCCCGAGAACTTCGAGATCACGGTGCGTTCGGCGAAGATCTCGGCGGGCGCGGGGTTCGTCGTCGCCCTCACGGGGAACATCATGACGATGCCGGGGCTCCCCAAAGTGCCCGCAGCCGAGAGGATCGACGTGGACGAAAACGGCAAGATCACGGGGCTATTCTAATTAGTGGAAACGGAATTGTTGAAAACCGCGGTGCCGCTCCTCCTCGGGTGGTACCGCGTCCATAAACGGGATCTCCCGTGGCGGGAAAACCGCACGCCGTACTCCGCCCTCGTCGCCGAACTCATGCTCCAGCAGACCCGCGTGGAGGCGGTGAAGGAGAGATACGTCGCCTTTCTGAACCGCTTTCCCACGGCGGAGGCGCTCGCTTCCGCCTCGGAGGACGAGGTCCTGAAGGAGTGGGAGGGCCTCGGGTACTACTCCCGCGCACGCAACCTGTACGCCGCCGCGAAAGTCATCGCAAAAGAGGGCTTTCCTCGGACATGGTATGGGGTAAGAGCGCTTCCCGGGGTGGGGGACTACACGGCGGGCGCGGTCTCCTCCATCGCGCTGGGGCTCCCCGAACCCGCGGTCGACGGCAATGTCGTCCGCGTCCTCTCCCGTCTCTTTGCGGATGGCGAGACGGACGGCCCCGCTCTCCGCAAGCGCTATTCGGCGGCGCTCCGCGCGGTGTTCCCGCCCGAGACGGGGGACTTCACCGAGGCGCTCATGGACCTCGGCGCGACTGTTTGCGTGCCGAACGGCGCCCCGCTCTGCGAGGAGTGCCCGTGGAAAACGCTCTGCCGCGCCCATCTCGCAAACGAGGAGGGGCACTACCCCGTCCGCGCCGAGAAAAAGGGGAGACGGGTCGAGAATTTGACCGTTTACGTCTTAAAATGCGGCGAAAAGTACGCCCTCAAAAAGCGCGGGAAGGGGCTTCTCGCAGGGCTGTGGGAATTCCCGAACGAACCCGCAGGCCCCGCTTCTTGCCGCCCCTCTATGGAGAAATTGTTCCCGTTTGACCCTGCCACTTGCCACTCTCCTGCGGAGAAAGTACCCCCGCAGGGTCCGACCTCTTGCTGCCCCCTCTTGGGGGAAGTGCCCCCGCAGGGTCCGACCTCTTGCTGCCCCCTCTTGGGGGAAGTGCCCCCGCAGGGGGCAAAGGGGGTCCTCGCCGCAAAAACCGCAAAGCACATCTTTACTCACGTGGAATGGCGGATGACGGGGTATTTGGTGGAAACGGAGGAAACAGACCCTCGCTTCCTATGGGCGACGGCGGAGGAGATAAGAGAGAAATACGCCATCCCCTCGGCATTCAAGGCATTTACGGAGTGGGTGAAGTAGGTATGAGGTCATGTTTCGACAAGCTCAACATGACGTATTTGTACATCTTTCGCGTAGTACAAACCTCCCTCGTTTGAGGGGGGCATCGCCTCTTCTCTTGCCTTCCCCTTGAGGGTGCCGAAGGCATGCCTTGCGCTGAAGGTGTCCCCGCAGGGGACGAATGAGGTGTTACAAACTGTTCCTTCCTTTTCCACCCCTTGCTTCCCCCCTTTTGGGGGAAGTACCCCGAAGGGGGATAGGGGTTTGCAGCCGATTCTGAACCCCCTCACCGCCGTAAAGGGCACGGCGGAACTCCCCCTCAAGGGGGCGCCGAGAAAAGGGCAGGGCATCGTCCTCTCTTGCCACCCCCCTTAGTCCCCCCGCCAGAGGCAGGGGGTTTCTTTCTGCGCGCCCGATCTGCAGCTCTTCACCTCCTCCCTTGCTTGAGAGGGCAGGGGAGGCCTCGCATTTCGGGCTCCGCATTTGTCGCAGAGCGGCGGGCGCGATTTGTTATTTGCGATTGACAGCCGCCGTAAAATTTGTTATAATGGTCCCGTTATGATGAAAAGAGGTAAATTTATCGTATTCGAGGGGACGGACGGCAGCGGCAAGTCCACCCAAATGAGGCTCCTCGCGGAGCATCTCAAGGAGAGGGGGATCGCCGTGTACACCACGCACGAGCCCACCGATTCCCCCTTCGGCGAGCTGTTGCACGCCTGCATGTGCAAGCGGGTGGAGACGGACGAACACGCCATCGCGGCGCTCTTTGCGGCGGACAGGCTCGACCATATCAAGAACCCGTCTTACGGTATGCTCGCCAAACTGAACGAGGGTCACACGGTCCTCTGCGACCGCTACTATTTTTCCTCCTTTGCCTACAACGGCGGCTTCGTGCCCCTCGAGTGGGTGGAGGAACTCAACCGCCCCGCCATGGAGCTGTTGCGCCCCGACCTCGTCCTCTTCCTCGACATCACGCCCGAAGAGAGCATGCGGCGGGTCGCACGCCGCGGCGCGACGGAGCGGTATGAGACCCTCGAGCGGCAGATGAAGATCCGCGAGAAGTTCTTCGAGGTCTTTGAAAAATACAAAGGGACGGAGAACGTTTCCGTCATCAGGAGCGAGGCGGATAAATCGGCGACGCAGGCGCACGTCCGCGCTGCGGTCGACCGTCTTTGGGAGGAAACATGAGCGAGCTCGTCGTCGGGAAGGTGTTAAAGCCGCAGGGTATCCGCGGGGAGGTGAAGGTCCTCTTCTATACGGACGGCGCGGAGACCTTCAAAGCGTTCAAACGGGTGTTTATCGGGGGGGAGGAGTATAAGATCCTCTCCGTCCGCACCTCGCCCGAAGCGGCCTTTTTGGGACTTCGGGGGGTACCCGACCGCAATGCGGCGGAACTTCTCCGTGGCAAGGAGGTGTGCGTCCCCCGCGAGGAGGCGCCCGAACCCGAAGAGGGGAGCTACTACATTGCCGACCTCGTCGGCTGCGCGGTCGTCACGGAGGAGGGGATTTTTCTCGGAACGCTCGCCGAAGTGCGGCAGGCGGCGACCGACATCTACACCCTTTCGGCGGGCGGGAAGGAGACCCTGTTCCCCGTGGCGAAGGGGGTCGTCCTCTCGGTGGACGTCGAAAAAAAGGAGATCGTCGTCTCCGAAAAGCGATTCCGCGAAGTGGCGGTGCAATGAGATGAAGATCACCGTACTCACCCTCTTCCCCGAGATGTTCGCGGCGCTCTCCTCGAGCGTCATCGGCAGGGCGCAGAGGGCAAACAAAGTGGAGATCGAAGCGGTCGACATCCGCGATTATACCGAGGACAAGCACCAAAAGTGCGACGACTACCCCTTCGGCGGCGGCGCGGGCATGGTGATGATGGCCCAGCCCATCGGGAGCGCCGTGGAGGCAGTCGACCCCGGCCATGCGGCGCGGCGCATCTACCTCTCCCCGAAGGGGAAGACGCTCACGCAGGAGAAGGTCGTCTCCCTCGCGGAGGAGGGGCGGGACCTCGTCCTCCTCTGCGGACACTACGAGGGGGTGGACCAGCGCGCCATCGACCTCTTTATCGACGAGGAGATCTCCATCGGCGACTATGTGCTTACGGGCGGGGAACTCCCCGCAATGGTGCTCGCGGACTGCGTCTCCCGCTATCTCGACGGGGTGCTTTCGCCCTCCTCTCTCGTGCAGGAGAGCTTCTCGGAGCACCTCCTCGAATACCCGCAATATACCCGCCCCGCGGAGTATCGCGGACTGCGCGTTCCCGAGGTGCTTCGGAGCGGCAATCACGCCGAAATCGATACATGGAGGCGGGAAAAGGCGATCGAGATCACGAAGAAGATGCGCCCCGACCTCCTCAAATAGTCCCGCTTTCGCGCGCTCTTTGTGGCGCGCCGCCCTTTCTCGGCACCCCCTTTGAGGGGGAGCCGTCCCGTCCCGCTTCTCGGCGCCCCCTTGAGGGGGAGCTGTCACGAAGTGACTGAGGGGGTGTGGTATTGCGGTTTGGCACACCCCTTGTCATTCCGAACGGACGTGAGGAATCTCGCTCTTTCGCAAGGAGATCCCTCGACACGCCGCACCGCCCGCAATGCGGGCGGTACGGCGGCTCGGGATGACGTGGTCGGGGGGTCGAGGGCAATGGTGCAGCTGCGAATGGCGATAGGCCTACCCTTTTCCAAAGGGCGCCGTAGGCGTGCCTTGTGCTGAGGCTCCGCCGCTTGCGGGGGTGGTGGGGATTGTCGACCATCGCACCCCATCCCCATCCATCACGGCTACGCCGTGCCACCCTCCCCTTCCGAAGGAAGGGTAGGGCCTTCTCTGCGGCAAGGGTCTCTACCTCCTCATACCGAGGCTCCGTAGGAGCCGAGCGTATCTTAAGATCCACTCACTCCGCTTATGCTCCGTTCGGGATGAGGACAGGCCAAATTCGTTTCCCATAGGAGCAACTTTCCTCGCGGAAAAGATTTTGCGCGAAAGGATAGGGGCGGACCCTCACCCCTACCCCTCCCCCTGACGCAGGGGGAGGGCATGAGAGAGAAAAAGATTTTGGGCGAAACAATTTGTTATTATGAAACTTATCCAATGGTATCCGGGGCACATGGCAAAGGCCGTGCGCGAAATGGAAAAAAATCTCGATTTGTGCGATGCGGTCGCATTCGTGCTCGATGCGCGCGCGCCCGCGTCCACCTATAATCCCCGTCTCGAGGAGATCGCGGGGCGCAAGCCCGTCCTCTTCATCCTCAATAAGTCCGACCTTGCAGACGGGGCCCTCTCCAAAAAGTGGAAGGAGAGCGGGAAATACGCCGTCGCGCTCTCCGCAACGTCGCCCTCCTCCGCACGGCCCCTGCGCGCCGCGATGGAAAAGGTCGCCTCCGAGCGCATCGCCCGTTTGGGGGAGAAGGGGACAAAGCGCGCGGTACGGTTTCTTGTGAGCGGCATCCCGAACACGGGCAAGAGCACCGTTATCAACCTCCTCGCGGGGCAGAAAAAGGCAAATGTCGGCGACAAAGCGGGGGTCACGCGCGGGCAGCAGTGGGTGAAGTGCGGCGGGTTCGACCTGCTCGACAGCCCCGGCGTCATGCCGCCCTCCTGCGAAAACCAAGTCTTCGCCCGCCGTCTCGCCTATCTCGGCTGTTTGAACGACGACATCCTCGCCCTCGACGAGATCGCCCTCTGTCTCCTTGAAGAGCTCGCCGCAAAATATCCCGCGGCGCTTGCGGAGCGGTATGGGATCGGGGGGGGCGAGCCCGCCGAAATGCTGGGGCAGGTGTGCAAAAAGCGGGGATTTATCCTCCGCGGCGGCGAATACGACTACGAGCGCGGGGAGCGGGCGCTCCTCGACGATCTCCGCAAGGGCAAGCTCGGGCGGGTGTGTTTGGACGGCGAAGAGGACCTTCGCGAGGCGGGACTCCTATGAGATATATCATAACGAGCAGCTTCTGGGCAGAACTCGGGAGCAACCTTTCCAATAAGATCGAGGTGTACACGGAGACAGGTTCCCGTGCATACAATCTTTACAACCGGCCCGCGCTCATGCGGAAATACACCCTCCGGCGGGAGAACGGGTCCCTCGCGGGGGTCGTAAAAAAGAGCACCTTCCCCGGGGATCCCGCGTGGAAATTCGAGTGCGGCGGGAGGACGTTCGGCGCGACGGTACGGGCGGACGGCGTCTATGAATTTACGGACGGGCGCACCGCCGTGCGGGAGGGGAACAGGACCGTCCTCCTCGAAAACGGGGCCGCCGCGGCATACGCCGAAGAGGGGAAGACGACGACGGTCGACGCGGAGACGGAGGAGGAACTTCTCATTCTCCTTTCCCTCACCGTGGCGGAGAGGTGGAACGACTGATGGACGAACTGACTTACGAAAGAGAGTGCCTTATGCGCGGCTATCTTGCCGTTGCGGGGGTGGACGAAGTGGGGCGGGGGCCTCTCGCGGGGCCCGTCGTCTGCGCCGCCGTCATCCTCCCCCTCGAGGAGGAAAAGCGCATTTTGGGCATCGACGACAGCAAGAAGCTCTCCGCAAAGAAGAGGGAATACCTCGCGGAGAAGATCAAGGAAGTTGCCCGCGCCTATTCGATCGCAGAGGTGGGGGAGGACGTCATCGACGAGATCAACATCCTGCAGGCGACCCGTCTCGGCATGAAACGGGCAGTGGAGGGGCTCTCCGTAATGC
Organism: uncultured Clostridia bacterium; assembly: GCA_947629725.1. Lineage (GTDB taxonomy): Bacteria > Bacillota > Clostridia > Christensenellales > Borkfalkiaceae > Gallimonas. Next base: position 4,575 of record CANREU010000025.1, on the reverse strand, counting down.
CCGACCTCGTGCTCACGGACGGCAACATGACCCTCGACATCGCGATCCCGCAAAGGAGCATCGTGAAGGGGGACGCCCTCGTCTGTTCCATCGGCGCGGCGAGCATCCTCGCCAAAGTCTACCGCGACGGGCTCATGAAACAGTACGCGGAGGAGTTTCCCGCATACGGATTCGAGCGCAATGCGGGGTACGGCACGGCGGAGCACATCCGTGCGATCGGGGAGGTGGGAATATGCAGAATTCACCGCAAGACCTTCATAAAAAGATCTTGGGAAGAAACGCTGAAGGGCAGGTGTGCAAATACCTCAAGAAACGGGGATACAAGGTCTTAAAGCGCAACTTCAAGACCCCCTTCGGGGAGGCGGACATCGTGGCGGAGAGCCGCGACGGCTACCTTTGTTTCGTGGAGGTGAAGGCGCGCGAGAGCGATATTTTCGGCTATCCCGCCGAGGCGGTGACCCGCGCAAAGCAGGAGCGCTACCGAAACATGGCGCGCTACTATTGTTCGATCCTTCGGCGCGAGCCGCCCGTGCGGTACGACGTCGCCTCCGTGTGGGAGGGGGAGATCGATTACATCGAAAACGCGTTCGTATGAGCCGTCCGCAGCCGCGGGCGGCTCTTTGATTATTCTTTTCGAGGAAGGGGAATACTCCTATCCCCGCGCCATGTGCGGGAGGAGGGATCTCCATGCGAAAAAAAGAACTGTGCTGCGAGCTTTGCGCGCCCAAGCTCGCCTGCTATGCCGACCGCGCCCGCCCCATCTCCCTTCGGGTGAAAAATTTGGGTTTGCGGGAGCGGGCCGTGCGGGTGCGCGTCACCTGCGCGGAGGGGCTCTGCGTACCGTGGGAGGAGGACGCCGTCCTTCCGCCGCAGAGCGAGGCGGAAAAGAGCGCCGTGCTCTTCTCCCCGCTCTTCCTCGCCGAAAACGACGAACTTCGCCGCTGTAAGATCGAGGCGGCGCTTACGGAAAACGGGCGGACCGTTTGCCGCGCGGAGGCGGAATGTACCGCCCTTCCCTTCGACGTGTTTGCCGAGGAGGGGGACCCCGCCCTCCTCGCGTCCTTTGTCCGCCCCTTCCATCCGCTGTGCGCCGAGGCGCTCGCCGAGGGACGTAAATTTCTCAAAAAGTGGGGAATGGGGTGCGATTTTACGGGTTATAGGGGAGACGAGGACGGGGTGCGCGGGCAGATCGCCGCGATCTTTGCGGCCCTCAAAGGCAAGTATGCGGAGGAAACGGTGCCCGCCCCTTTCCGCCGCGCCTCCCTCGGCGGGGAGCGCGGGAAGACGACCGCCTTCCGCCTTGCCCTTCTTGCCGCCTCCTGCATGGAGCGGGCGGGGCTCAACCCCGTCGTCGCCCTCGGGAAAAAAGTCGGCGTCGGGGCGTGGCTGCACGAGAGCTGCTTTCTCGAGGCGGTGACCGACGACTGTGAGACGGTGCACAAATACCTCTCCGAGGGGGCGGAGGAACTCATCCTGTTTGAGGCGGAGGACCTCTTCAAGGGGCGCGCCGCAGCCCTTCCCCCCTCGCGGGAGCGCTTCCGCGAGAGGCTCTCGGCGGGGGACTACGACCGCTTTGCCGACATCCGCCGCTGCCGCGCGGAGGGGATCCCGCCCTGCCCCCTCCGGGAGCGCACGGAGAGCGGCTACCGCCTCTTGGAGGGGAAGGACGTCTCCCCCGAGGAGCCGCCCGCGCCCGCCGTCTCCCTCTGTGAGACGGGGGAGGGGAGCGCGCACAAGTGGGAGAGGGAGCTCCTCGACCTCACTTCCCGCAACCCCCTCCTGAATTTTACGGGAAAGCAGGCTCTTTCCCTCGTCTGCGCGGGGGAGGACGAGCTCTACTCCGCCCTCCTTTCGGGACTGAAAGTGAAGGAGGAGAGGAATATTTCCCCCCTCACGGAGCAGAAGCGGGAACTCATCCGCCTCGAGCGGAAGAGGGGGATCGTCCGCGCCCGCGGGGAGGAGACGAAGACCCTCATCAAGCGGCTCGCGCGGCGGGACCGTGAGGCGGTCTCGGAGACGGGGGCGGGCGTTCTCTTCCTCGCGCTCGGCTTTCTGCGCTACCGCGCGGGCGGAAAGACGGTGCGCGCACCCGTCCTCCTCGCTCCCGCCCGTCTCACCCCCGCGGCGAACGGGGAATATACCCTCTCGGCGGGGGAGCTCTTCTCCAATGCGACCCTCTTCGAGTATCTGAAACGGGAGCACGGAGGGGTCCCCTTTCCCGAAACGGTGAAAGAGAATGGGGTACGCGCCGCCCTCGCCCGTCTGCGCGCGGAGACGGCGGAGACGAAGGGGTGGGAGGTGGAGGAGGGAGCCGCGCTCGCCGCGTTCTCCTTCCGTAACTATCTTTTATGGAACGACCTCAAGCAGAATAGAGAGCGCTTTTTATCCCACCCCCTCTTTTCCGCGCTCATGCGGGGGGAGTGCGGGAACTTCCCCGCCGAAAAAGGGGAGCCGCCCACGACCGTCCTCCCCTGCGACGGCTCGCAATACGAGGCTGTCGCCCTCTCCGCGGGAGGGGGGAGTTTCGTGCTGCACGGCCCTCCCGGGACGGGCAAGAGCCAGACCATCGCGAACATGATCGCAAACGCCGTTTCTTCGGGGAAGAAGGTGCTCTTCGTCGCCGAAAAGCGGGCGGCGGTGGAGGTGGTGAAAAAGAGGCTCGAGGGGGCGGGACTGGGCGATTTCGTTCTCCTTCTGCACTCCTCGGGGGACGAAAAGGGGGCGGCGGAGCAGATCGCCGCGACCCTCTCCCTCCCGAGAGAGGAGCCCCCTGCGGAGTTTTCCGCTCGCATGGGGGAGCTGAAGACCCTTGAAAGGGAGGCGGACGCCCCCGCCTTTGCCATGCGCACCCCCTCCGCCTTCGGCACGCTCGGCGGCTGCGTGCTCGCTCTCTTGCGCCACCGCGGCGCCCCCGATCTTCCCATCGAGACGGGCCCTCTTACGGAGGAAAAGCTCGCGCGGTGCAGGGAGGCGCTCTCCCGCGCCGTCGCGGCCGCAAGGGCGGGCGGGCTTGCCGAACCCCGCTTCCGCGCCGTCCGCCTCTCTTCATGGTCTGCGGAGGCAAGGGACGGGGCGCTCGCCGCGGCGGAGGTCGCGCTCGCCGAAGTCCGCCACTTCAAGGGGATCTTCTCCCTCTTTCTCGCCGAATACGGGCAGAGCGCCGTCCCCCTCGGGAAGGAGAAGCTCTCCGCCCTCAAACGCCTCTCGGAACTTCTCATAGAGACGCCCGCCCTCTCCTCCGACGGGGAGGAGCTCGTCCGCTTCCGCCGCGCGAACAGGCAGCTCGACGGGCTTCTCTCCGTCTACGGGGAAAAATTCCGCCGCATTGCGGAAATAGAGGACGAGGGCGAAGTGCGCGCCCTCATGGAAAAGAGGGACGCGCGCTGTGTGCGCGCAGCCTTAAAGCGCCTCTCCCGCGCCGCGATCGCCCCGATGGGGGAGGAGGAACTGTACGCTTCTCTCCCTCTCCTCCTCGACGTCCGCTCCGCGCTGGAAGGGGTGCTCTCCTGCCCGCTCTCTCTCGCCTTTTCCTCGCGCGGAAAGGTCAATTTCGGGGAACGGAGTAGGGTTTTGGCGCCTCTCTACGCCCTTCACAGGGCGGCGGCGGAGGTGTTCCCAGCCTTCGATCCCGACGCCTTCGACCTCGCCTGTGCGCGCGGCGGGAGGAGGGGGGCTCCCCATGCCCGTGCCCTCTCCCGTGCCCTTGCGGGGCTCTGCACGGCGGCGGAGGACCTCTTCCGCGCGGTGGGCGGCGACCTTCCCGAGGGGCCCCTTCCCGAGGAGACGGCGGAGACGGCGCATGCCCTCGCCGAAAGGAGCGACCTTCTGCCCGCCCGCTGTGCCTTTGTCGCCGCCTCGGAGGAACTGAAATTCCTCGGGCTCTCCGCCTTTGCGCGCGCTCTCGAGGAGGGGACGGACCCCCCGCAGCCCTTTGCGGCGCTCGAAAAGAGCGCGGCGCGGGAGGAACTCAAAAAAGCCGCCTCAGACCCCGTTCTCTCCCGCTGTACGGCCGCGGCAGAAGAGGAGGCGCGGGAGAACTTTCTCGCCCTCTCCCGTTCGTGCGAGGGGCTCGCGCGGAGGGAGATACGGGCCCGTCTTCTCTCCGCTCTTCCCCGCAGCACCCCCCAATTTCTCCGCGCGGGGAAGGGGAGCGCGGGGCTCCGCGGGCTCTTTTCCGCCGCGCAGGGCCTCGTCTCCTCCGCCCGTCCCTGCCTTCTCATGAGCCCGACCTCCGTCGCGCAGTATCTTCCGCCCGAGACGGGGTACGACCTTGTCATCTTCGACGAGGCCTCGCAGATGTCGACGGCGGAGGCGGCAGGGTCGATCGCCCGCGCAAGGGCGGCGGTCGTCGTGGGGGACCCGAAGCAGCTCCCGCCCACCTCCTTCTTCCACGCGCGGGGAGGGGAGGACCCCGTAAGCGTCCTTGACGACTGCCTCGCGGCGGGTCTCCCCGAAAGGCGGCTCCTTTGGCACTACCGCAGCAGGCACCCGTCCCTCATCGCCTTCTCCAACGCGGCGTTCTACGGCGGGGCTCTCCGCACCTTTTCCTCCCCCTCCGACGTGCGCAGCCGCGTG
>CANREU010000024.1 GCA_947629725.1 uncultured Clostridia bacterium | reverse complement strand
CTCGCGAACCCCCCCACCGAGCGGAAACTCGTGAGGAGCCCCTTGCGCACCCCCTCGCCGCCCGCGATCATGGAGGGCATCCACGCGGAGATGAGGGTCATTTTGAGTGCCACGAGGGCGACGAACGCCGTGAGTGCGAGGCACATGGAGACGGCGACCGTGAGAAATCCGAGGGAGGAAAAGAGGGAGGGCGTGTAGAAGAAGAGCAGCCAGCAGAGGGCGAGCGCCGCGACGTCGTACACAAAGGAGACGGGCACATAAACGAGCTCGTAGAGCGCCGCCTTTCCGAGATTGCGGAAGAAGGCGGTGGAAAAGTGGGTGCGGGAGCAGGAACTCATGCGGTCGTTCACCGAGCTTGCGACGGCGAACACCGAGAGCCCGTCGAAAAAGCGGGCGAGAAGGTACATCGCCGCGACCCCGACGACCGACCCCGCAACGTTTCCGCCGTAGCGGGAGATGAGAGCGCCGAGCTCTTTGAGAGCGGCGGGGAACTCGTCGCGGAAGGTGGTGAGCCATTTGGCGTTCCCCGTGAGAAGGTTGGGGAGGAAGTCACCGAGGAGATCCTCGATCCTATCCACTTCCGCGCTCCCCGTGATCGCACGGAGCCCGTAATAGAGGATCACATAGGTCAGCGAGGAGAAGACGATCCCCGTGACGAGACGGTATAAGAGCTGCTTATAGACGTTGGAAAAATTGTCCGTTGCGATGCGGAACGCGTTTCTCAGTCTCATTATAACTCCCTGTAACTGCGGAGCTCGTCCTCGCGGTCGAGCTTATCCGCTTTGAAATAGACCGTCTCCATGCGCACGAGGAAACTCAAGAAGAGGGCGCAGAAGAGGACGAATGCAATCGCGCAGAAGAAAATGTTCGGGAGGAAGGCGCAGCCGCCGACCGCCGCGAACGCCACCCCGAAGGAGAGCGCAAACGCCCCCATGAGCCGCCAGCGCACCTTGCCCATGAGACGGTAGGAATAGACGAAGGCGTCGTAAGGGCGGAAACCCGTGATCTGCATGCACGGGAACCAGAGATAGAACGTCGTCGCCGCATAGAACAGAATGAAGGTGAAGAGCAAAAAGGCGAGGATGATGAAGACGTACACCGCCGCCGTCGCCCCGATCCTGCAAGCCGCAAAACACACCGCGGAGAGCACCACCGCATACACTTCGTAGAGGACGAAGTAGACGGAGGTGATGAGCGCCGCCGTGGGGATGAGCGCCACGATCTGCGAGAAAACGCCCGAGAGGGTGCGCTTCCCTATGCGCATGTGCTTTTCCACGACGGAGAGCATCGCCGCCATGAAGACGATGATGCAGAAGAAGGCGCACACGGTGAAGAGGGCGCCGAGCCAGCCGTCGATCCGCAAAAAGCTCAAAACGCGGAAAAACTTGATGAAGTCGGCACGGGGATCCCCCGCAAAGAACCCCGCCGCATAGGAGGAGATCGCCGAATAGTCGAGGGAGAGCGCGAGAAAAAGCCCCGGCACGAGCGCAAACGGCAGCACGAGCCAGATATTTTTGAAGATGTATTTCCAATTTCCGAACATCACGCGCACGGTTTTACCTCAATCTACGCTCTATTATATAACAATTTCTTTCGCGTGTAAAGAGATTTTTCCCAAATTCCGCGAAAAGAACAACCTTCAGCGGATAATGGTCAGCTTCTTTTTTGCCCGCGTCACTGCCGTGTAGAGCCATGCGCTCCGCTCGCGGAAACAGCCGCTTTCGTCGAACACGACCACGTTCCCGTACTCCGAGCCCTGCGCCTTGTGGCAGGTGACGGCATAGGCGAACTCGAAGCGGCACACCGTCTCCTCCCGCCGCACGCGGCTCGTGCGCAAGCGGGCGATGTTCCCCTCGTGGACGAGGGCGCCGCTCTGCAAAAAGCACGCCTTGTCACCGTAGAGATGGACATACTCCCCCTTCGTGAACACCCCCGCGTCGAAGGGAAGGTCGCACACGAGGTTGGGGAGAAAGTCGGCGCGGAAGTCGAGGGCGCCGAGGTCGTCCTCCGCCTCCCGCACGTTATAGCAGTTGCCGATGATGCCGTTCACGAGGTGGAAGTCCCCCTTCTCGTCGATGGGCTTCGCCCAGTTGTTGAGGGTGCAGACGAGCTTCTCCCCGTCGATGGGAAGACGCGCCTCCGCGGGGATCCCGAGGCGGCGGCGCACTTCGCGGTTGACGGCGTTGCGGGTGCGGTTGGTGCCCACGATGATCTGGTCGGCGCCGAGAAGGAGCTCCTCCCAGCGGCTCTCCCCTATCTCCCTTCTTGCCAAAATTTCGACCCCATTCCCATATTTTCCGTATTCAAGGGGCTTGCCCGCGCGCACTCTCTCGGCGAGGCGGACGATGGGATCGTTCTCCTCCTGCCGCACGATGGTGCGGAGAGTTACGCAGGGCATGGAAAGGAGGGTGTTCGTCCCGCCGACGGGCGGAAGCTGGGCGGGGTCGCCGCAGAAGAGGCACTTCACGCCGAAGGAGAGCAGGTCGCGCAAGATCTCGTCCGAGACCATGCTCGTCTCGTCGACCACGATGAGGCGGATCTTGGAGTCGATCGACTCCCTCTTCACGAAGCGGAGAAAGCGCTCGGAGATCACCTCGCCGTTTTCGTCCACCTCGATGTCCTCCTCGCGGGTGTAGATGAGGGAATGGACGGTGCTCGCGGGCGAGCCGTTGCGGATGAGGACGGACGCCGCCTTCCCCGTGGGCGCGACGAACGCCGCACTCTCCCCCGCCACGAGCCCGAGCTTCTTCACACAGGCGTCCACGAGGAAGGTCTTCCCCGTGCCCGCATAGCCGCAGAGCACGAAGATCTGCGTGTTGAGATGATAGAACCACTCCTCGATGAGCGCGAGCGCCTCGAGCTGGTCGTCTGTGAACACCGTCTGTTTTGCGACTTCGGTCTGCATAGCCGTATTATAGCACGCCGTTCGGAAAATTGCAAACAAACGTTCTGCATTTTCCGAAAATTTTTCCGGCGAACCGAAAATATCCCGCGAAAATGCGGGAGGCATTGTCACAGGGGGCTTTCTCGGCTTCTCCTTGAGGACGCCGCAGGCGTGCCTTGCGCTGAAGCTCCGCCGTGTTTTTTACGGCGGTGATGAGGTGTATATGATTGGCAATTCCTTATTCTTTTCCTTTGTTTCCTTTTGAATAAGGAAAGAACAGTTTACAACACCTCATTCGTCACGGCTGCGCCGTGCCACCTTCCCCTCAAGGGGAAGGCAAGAGGAGAGGCTCCCCCCACCCTGCCCTCCCCCCTCAAACGAGGGAGGAGGTTTTACTACGCGAAAGGCGTACAAATACGTCATACTGAGCCGCGCGGCATGCGCGTGTCGAAGTATGTCCGCATAAAGTAAGGTCACCCTTCGACAAGCTACTTCGCCTATGGCTCGTGCCGCCCTTCGATAGCGATCATAGCGTGCGGGCGGGGCAGGGTGACGTATTTTTATAGCGGGACGGAATAACGTGCTCCTCTGCCGCCCCCCCTACCCCCCTCCCGCGGAGGGGGCGCCCCCAGCACCCCTACCCCTCGCCCCCAAAGGAGGGCGAGGGCATGTGTTCCCTCATCCCGAACGGAGCCGTAGGCGGAGTGAGTGAATCTTGTCCTTTCGTGTTTGCGGAATGCGGGCATCGTACTTCGGGGTCCTCCGATACGCCGCGCCGCCCGCATTTGCGGGCGGCGCGGCGGCTCGGGATGACGTGTTAAAACGGGCGAGAACAAAAAGGGTCAGATATAGCGGAGGATGTTGGAGTAGACGGCCTCGTCCTCGGGGAGGTAGGTGTTGAACACGACGCGGAGGTCTGCACCCGTGCGGAGCTTCCAGTTGACGACCGCGCCGACCGCGATCTCCGCCGCCTCGTCGCGCGGAAAATTGAACACCCCCGTCGAAATACAGGTGAAGGCGACCGACTTCAATCCCGCCTCCGCGGCGAGGTTGAGGCAGGAGACGTAGCAGGAGCGGAGCTGTGCCCTCTCCTCCTCGGAGACCTCCCTTCCCACCATCGGCCCCACCGTGTGGAGCACATATGTGGCGGGCAGGTTGTAGGCGCGGGTGAGTTTGGCCTCGCCGCACTCCTCCTCCGTCCCCTGCGCCGCCATGAGTTTGGCGCAGTCGTCGCGGAGCTGCATCCCCGCAGCCGAGTGGACGGCGTTGTCCACACACTGGTGGGCGGGCAAAAAGCAGCCCAAAAGGGACTTATTTGCCGCCGTGACGACGGCGTCCGCCCGCATCGCCGTGATGTCGCCGCGCGTGAGGCAGATGCCGTATTTGCCAGCCGCGAGGGTCTCCGCCTCGACGAGCCCCTTCTCGCAGGTCTCCGTCCAAAAGAGGCGGTCCTGCACGCCGAGGATCTCGCGCGGGATGGGAAGGGCGGGGCGCTCGTTCATGTAGCACCGCACGAGGTGGCGCTTCTTTTCGTAGCTCGCGCTGAACGCCGCGATCATTCCCCTCTCTTTCAAGAGGAATTTGAGGAGGTGGGAGCAAACTTCCTCCTTCTCCTCCTCCGCGAGCCTCTCGGGGCGGGGGTACGGGGTGAGATCGACGATCTTCTTGCATGCCTCGAACGAAAGTCCCATTGCGTCTCACTCCCCCGCGTTCAGAATTCCGCCCGCGAGCAAGACCTCCCGCTCCCGCGCGCCGAGCCCTGCGAGCCCCAGCGCGGCCGCGTGCGAACGGCCGCCCGCAAAGATCTTCGCGACCACCCTTTCGTCCCCGCGGGAGAGCGCCCCCGCAAGGTCCTCGATGAAGACGAGGTCGCCCGCATGCAGTTCCTTCCCCTCATAGACGAAGGGGACCGCCCCCCTGCGGACGAGGGCGGCGCGGCGGGTCTCCGTGTAGGAGCGGCAAAGCTGTGCCGCGGCGGAGAGGCAGCAGACGTTCTCCGTCCCCGCGCGGGAGACCGTGCAGTCGTCGCTGCCGAAACCGTGCGGAAGGGCGGAAATTTCTCCCCCGCCGATCCGCACCAGCAAATCTTTTTTCAGGGGACGATAGACGGGCTCGGGGAGGTCGATCTCCCGACCCTTCAGGGGCTTGCCCGCGCCGCGATAGACGGCGGCTTTATAGACCGCACCGTCGAATGAATACTTTTTCCGTCTCTTGCCGCAGTCGAGCCCGAGGGCGGAGGTGAGCTCCCCTCCCCGCGCCATCGTAGCGGCGAGAGAGCGGGCGTCCATGCGGACGGCACTGCGTTCGCCGTATAGCTCCGCGCCCGCATCCAAGAGGAGGGTGAGATACCCGTTCTCCGCGAGCGAACGCAAAACGGGGACGGAGGCAGGGCGTATGGAGAAAGAGGCGCCCGCCCCGACCGCGCCGCCCGACACGATCTCCGCCGCCGCGGCAAGATCTTCGTAACTGCCCCCCGCGACCCCCTCGAGAGAGCCGCAGGCAAGATAGATTTTTCCATCCTTCACGGTCATGCCGTGTGTGCCCGCCGCAAGATCGGGGTTTTCGAGGAGCTCGCGCACCGCATAGATCTTCCCGCCGGGGAGGGCGATCATGGGCTCTATGCGGGTGAGGTCGACGACGGCGGCGCCGTCGTAATAGGCGGGCTGGACGGGCCCGAGCGGGGCGTAGTCCCCCGCCCTCCCGTGCAGGCGGAGATACTCCTCCGTGACGCCGTCCGTCTGCCAAAGGGTGGAAAAACACCCCGAGGACGAGAGCGCCGCGTCGATGCCGCAGCGGAAGTCCATCGTGAGATTTTTTAATGCGGGGCCGAAAAATTCGAGGAGCTTATCCTGTGCAAAGCCGCCCTTTTGAAAGGCGCGGAGAAGGGCGAGGGCGACGTCCTGCGGGCCGACCCCCTTGCGGGGCTTGCCTTTCAGGAAGACGGCGGCCGTCTGCGGGCGGGGAAGGGGGCAGCTGCGCCCGCGGAGCGCGCATGCGAACGCGAACTCCTCCCCGACGGAGAGACACCCGAGCGCACCGCAGCGGACGGGCTCGGAGGAGAGGATCGCCCCGCCGCACTTTGCGACCCGCTCGAGAACGTATTCCTCCAAACCCGCAACGCGGGAGGGCACGAAGTCTCCGCCGAACTTTTCCGCCGCGGAGAGCCCGAGGGTGCCATTCGCCCCGTCCTCCGCCAGCGTACAGGGAAGAGGGAACTCCGAAAGGTCCGCCGAAACGGAGAGCGGCGCTCCGTAGGAGCGCCCGCCTGCGGCGAGCGCGTCGTAGCGGAGAGTGAACTCGTCCCCCTCCCCCGCGCCGTGCGCGTGCAGGATCTTGTAGGCGAGGGTGTTCTTTTCCGCCGCCTCCTTCTTATCGGAAGTCATGAAGGCGTGCGCCTCCTTTACGATGCGGTCCTCAAGATAATATACGCCCGAACGGATGACCTTGACCATTGCTTCTCCTCCGTTTGTGTTTTCACTTCATTATACCGCTTTCGCGCGGATTTTTCAAGCGTTCCCGCGACGGAAGAGGAAAATTTTTTCCGCACCGCCGTTTCGATTGCTTTTTTGCGCGAAATGGCTTATACTTGGGCTATGCAAACCGTTCGGGAAAAGACGGGGAACGCGGACGGCGCCGTGAAACGGTACCCCTTCCGCTTCTCCCCCCTCATCTGTTTTTTGCTCGTGCTCGGCGTGGCGCTTTGCCTCGTGAGTTTCGGGCTGACGACATGGTACTTCACCGATTTTTTGAAGGGGAACCTGTCGTCGCCGTATGAGTGGCTCAAATATATTCTGCTCTACGGCGTGAGCTGCGCGGGCGCGGTCCTCTTCCTCGCCATGCTCATCCGCTCGGAATACGTGCTCACGGCGGAAAAATTGCGCATCCGCTTCGGACTCATCGTCTCCTCTTACAGCCTCAAGTCCATCCGCACCGTGAAACACCTGCGCGGCTCGGATAAGCTCGCCGTCTACTTTGAGAGGGACAAATATATGGTGATCGTCGTGAAGCCCGCGTGGTATGAGGACTTCGTGAAATCTCTCTTGGAGCGGAACCCGAAGATCGCCTTCGACTTCGTCACCGCCGAGGAAGAACAGAATTTGCGCAAGAAATGACCGCCCGCCCTCGGGCGGTTTTTTGTTTGTGCGGGCCCTCTCTCGGGGGAGCAGGTCTGTACTGTGCGAAAGTAAATACGTCATACTGAGCCGCGCGGCACGCGCGTGTCGAAGTATGTCCGCATGAGAATAAGGTCATGTTTCGACAAGCTCAACATGACGTGTTTTATACCCCCACCCCCCTACCCTCCTCCGCGGGAGGGGGCTTTCTCGGCGCCCCCTCTTGGGGGAGCTCCGCCGTGCTTTTACGGCGGTGAGGGGGTTCCGATATAACTGCAAACCCCTATCCCCCCTGCGGGGTACTTCAGCACAAGGCACGCCTGCGGCGCCCCAAAAGGGGGAAGCAAGGTGGGTTGGTCGGGACACTCTCCAAAAGGGGGAAGCAAGGTGGGTGAAACGGGGCGAGGGCATGTGTTCCCTCATTCCGAACGGAGCCGTAGGCGGAGTGAGTGAATCTTTTCCTTTCGTGTTTGCGGAATATCGTGGGCGGACCCCCTCCCCTACCCCTCCCCCTGACGCAGGGGGAGGGCAAGTGTTGAAAGTATAAAGGGCGAGGGCAAGGAGGTGGAACGAGCGAGGGCGAAAGGAAGGGCCGCGCCGTTGGGCGCGGCCCTTATTAGGGGGAAGAAGTCGTCATTTCCTGCCGTATTCGACATTCATGACGATGTTTTGGGCGTAATTTCCGAATTTCTCGCCGAAGATGTTGATCCCGCCCACGTTGTGCGCCGTGGGTTTCACCCCCACTTTGAAGGAGATGAAGGGCTCTTTGCCCACTTTGAGTTTGGAGAGGGTGAAGTCGCTCACGAGCGCGTCGTCGAGATAGCACCCGCTGTCGGTGACGGAGATCTTTTTGAGGACCCCGTATTGCGTGGAGTTGATGGGCCACCACTCGGGGGTGAATGCCCCGCGGGAGCCTCCGAAGTCCCCCGGGCTCGTCCAGCCGCACACCTCCGTGTCGTTGATCCAGAAGGTAATATCGCTCGGGAATTCGTTGCGGTAGCCCGGCGCCTCCGAGCAGAGCTCGAGGGAGAACTGCACGGAGAGGAGTTTTTCAAACTCGAAGTCGAGCGGAAAGCGGTATTCGAGGAAGCCCGAATAGAACCAGATGAGTTGGGCGCGCACGCGGTCGACGCCGTAGAAGCTCCAGATGACGTCGTCCTGCCCGATGAATCCGTCCTCGGAGGCGAGGCCGCAGCCGGGCTGGATGTCGAAGGCGAAGAAGTTGCCGATGGGCATGTTCACCTTATAGCTGTTGAAGTGCTGTTCGGCGATGTCGCTGATGAGTTTGAGGTCGACCTCCTCATGTTTGAGGGAGACGAGCTTGATGGAGCCGTGCTTGCCCGGCTGGAAAGAGCAGCGGACGAGGTCTGCCTTTTCGAGCATCTTGATGTTCGCCGAAGCGGTCGACACGGGGATATTGAGTTGGAAGGCGATCTCCTTCACGCTCATCGAATTCTGCCCCAAGAGGCGAAGGATGTCGATACGGGTCGGCGCGGCGAGGGCGATCGCGATCTCCATCACCCTATCCCAGTCGCCCCCTTTCACCACTTTCGTCTTTTCCATGCGCTCACCCGTTCCCTTTGCCCGTGAACGGGCGGCACTCCGCCTCGAGGACGGCGCTCCCCTCCGCGGAGAAGGAGATCCCGTCCGCTTCGCCGTTGAAGACGAGGGAAGACATCACGAGCTCGCCGTCGCCGAAGAAGAATTCGGCGCTCCCGCGGTCGAGATAGACCGTAAACTCGAGGATGTCCGTCTTATAGGGCGCGGTGCGGATAGAGGCTCGGGACAGTTCGCGCGGGTCGTAACGGACGGGCACGCCGCCGTGCGTGCGGTCGAGGGTAAGAACACCCGCCGCCTTGTCGTAGGAGAGCGTGAGGCGCACGCCGTCCCCCTCGAAGAGGTTGACGGCAAACGCCGAGGCGTTTGAAAGGTCTGCCTTCACCTTGAGAAGGAGGCACCCCCCCGGAAATTTTCATAATTTTTTGAACCCCGCAGGGTGTCGCGCACCTTCACGGGCTCGCCGAAGTAGTTTTCGAGCGCTTCGATCGGGCGCTGGTGCATGACCCCGTTTTCCACGGTGACGATGCGGGGCAAACTTATAGTGCCGACCCAGCCGTGCCCGAGTTCGGAGGTGGGATAGCTCCTCCCCCACATGTTCAGCCAGCCGATCATAAGCGCCTCTTTCTCGCTCCGTTTCATGAGTTGCGGGGCGTAGAAATCGATGCCGTAGTCCACTTCGCGGAAGGCGCCCGCGGACATCTTGCCGCTGCCGTAGAGCACCTCGCCGAGGGCGTAGACGGTGGAATTATAGTTGTGGAAGGCGTGTTCGGCGTGGGGATAATCGACGGGCGAGACGACGAAGAGGTCGGTATCGCCCAAAGGGATGAGGTTGGGGCACTCCCAGCAGAAGCCCGCCCCCGCGCGGCGGAGGAAGGTGTTCGCATATTCCCAGTGGAAGAGGTCCTTCGACTTGAAGAGGAGCACTTTGGCATACCCCGTCTCCATCGTGCCTGCGAGGAGGTAGTAGGTATCGCCGTGTTTCCAGACGTAAGGGTCCCGGAAGTCCTCCGTGGAGGTGCCTTCGGGGACGAGGTCGGGGCCGATGACGGGGTTGCCCTCGTACTTGTGGAAGACGATCCCGTCGTCCGACCAGGCGAGGTTCTGCGTCTCGAGGCGGACGCCGTTCCGCATGTAATGCCCCGTGTAGAGGATATACAGCCTGCCGTCCTTTTCTATGGCGCTGCCCGACCAGCACCCGTCCGCGTCGTAATCGTGGTCGGGGCGGATCGCCGCGCCGAGCTGTTTCCATGTGACGAGGTCGTCGCTCACGGCATGGCTCCACCCCGCGAGGATGTTCTCGGTGTGGAAGGGATCGTTCTGATAGAACAGGTGATACTGTCCCTTGAAGTAGATGAAGCCGTTCGGGTCGTTCATCCAGCCGACCTCGGGGTTCAGGTGATAGTTGCCGCGGTAGAGATCGTTCACTTCCGCCTTGTGCGCGGAAATGTAGGCATTTGCCTCTTTCACCGCTTCGCTCTCGGTGTATTTCACGGTACCTCCTTTCGGCGCGCACCCGCACAGCGCGAACAGGGCGCACAGCACAAACGCCGTGCACACCCGCCGCGCGCGGCGGCGCCTTCCTCTATCATAACCGATTTTCGCCATTTTTTCAAGCGTTTTCCGAAAGTCCGAGCGCTTCGCGCATGACTTCGGTGAGGCGCACATATCCCTTGCGGGAGAAGTGGAGATAGTCGCTTACGAAATATTCCGCGTTCGGCTTCTCCTCGTAGTTGTCGTCGTCGTAAAAGAGGTGCTCCGTCTCGATCGTCTCCACCCAATCCTTATCCGAGCAATAGGTGCGCATGAGACGGTTGCACGTCTCGATCTCCTCGCGGGCGTTCCAGCGGATATTCTCCCCGCAGATGTTGATCGTGAGAAGATACATATGGCAATCGGGAGCGACCCCGTGCAAAGTTTCGAGCATCGCCTGAATGCCGTTCTCCCCCTCCGCGGCCTCCTGCCCCGTTTGGTGAAGATCGGCGATATTGTTGGTCCCGATCGAGATGATGAGGGTGGTGGGCTGCGCCCGCTGGATGAGTTTGCTGCCGCTCTTCCAATAGGCGCTGTGCGTGCCGCCGACCGCGATGTTATCGAGGTTGGGGAGCCCTTTTAAGTCCTCTTGATAGGCGGACTTCCAAAGGTCGAAGAGGGAGTCTCCGATGAGGAGGGTCCGCTCGACCTTCGGGGCGGGCTCGGGATCTTCTTTCTTGCCGCATGCCGCGAGCCCGAAGGCGGCGCATAAAACGAGAGCGGCGCACAAAAGAAGGGATAGTTTCTTTTTCATGGTTTCTCCTTACGGGACTGCGGGAAAGGCGCAATGCCTTTCCCGCTCCCTTTGCCTTAGCCTGCGTTGATCGCTCCCGCGTAATATTCGTTGGAAACGATCTGCGCGTTCACGCTCGCGCGCTCTGCCGCAAGCGCCGCGGGGTCGACATGCCCCAGCTCGTGCTGGTTTGTGCATGTGATGCCTTCCCACGTACCCGAGACGCTCGTGCCGTCGTTGTAGTACATGGTGCCTTCGCCCCAGATCCAGCCGTTGTTCTTGGACTTGGAGAACGCGCCGATGAACTTGACTTCGCGCATGCCCGCCTTCTCTTCAAAGTAGTAGATGCCGTTGTCGTCGTCGCGGATGCCCTTGTCCCACTTGCCCATGTAGATGCCCGCGGTGTAGAACTTCAT
Organism: uncultured Clostridia bacterium; assembly: GCA_947629725.1. Taxonomy (GTDB): domain Bacteria; phylum Bacillota; class Clostridia; order Christensenellales; family Borkfalkiaceae; genus Gallimonas. Next base: position 3,604 of record CANREU010000024.1, on the reverse strand, counting down.
GATCCCCCACCCGTGCATTTGGTTGTTATCCATGTTGCCGACATAGATGTTGTAGGTCTCGTAGTTATCCTTCACACTGCCGACGTCGGTCGCGTAGAAGAGCTTGCAGCCGAATCCTGCGGGCTGCCCCTCGATCCACTGGCCAAAGTAGATGTCGCCGACGGGCCATGTCATCCAGCCCATGCCGTCCATGTAGTCGTCTTTCCAGCCGCCCTCATAGATGCACATGGTGGTGTATTCCATTCTGCCGACGCCGTTCGCCTTGCCGCCCGAGAACATGCCCGTGAAGTCGTCGCCGTTCGCGCCGATCCGATGGCCGTACCCCTCGAACAGACCGTTCTTGAAGAAGCCCTCGTACTCGGTGAGGTCGTACCCGAGATAGGTGCCGTAGCCCTCGAGCTTGCCGTCGACGAAGTTGCCCTTCCACTCGCTGCCGAGATAGTCGGTGAGGGTGCCTGTCCCGTTCGGGACGCCGTCCTTCACCTGCCCGACGTAGACGTTGCCGTCCTCGAGGGTGAGGGTCTTTTCACCGCCCTCGCCGCAGCCCGCGAGCGCCATGCCCACGGTGCAGAGCGCAAGCGCCGACGCCATGATGAGAGATAATTTTTTCATGCTCCCTCCTTATACCGTTTCGTGCTTATTCCGCCGCGTCGGGCTGCCCGTTCGTGACATGGCCTACGCCCTCAACGTCGCCGGTGTACCAATCCCATGCGCCGTTGTCGGGTTTGATGTAAATGTAGCCTTTGGTGCCGTCCATCTGACCGTAGCCATAGGTGCCCTTCTTGGGCTGTTCATCCTCAAATTCGCCCGTCCAATAGTTGCCGTTGTTGAAGTGCTTCGTGCCGTGCCCCTGCGCTTTCGCGCCGGCAAGTTCGCCTTCATACCAGTCGCCATTGTTCCAATGGAATTCGCCCGTACCGTTGATCCAATCGTTGAATTCGCCTTTGTACCAGCAGCCGTTGTTGAACTGATACATACCGGTGCCCTTGCGGACCATTGCTTCCCAGTCGCCGTAGTACCAATCCCAGCCGCCGTTCCCCTGCGGCCAGCAGAAGTACCCCTTGCCGTCGAGAAGGTTGTTCTTCCAATAGCCGATGCCGACGCAGCCCGAGCTGAACTCCTTCACGCCGTAGCCCTCGAGATTGCCCTTTACAAACGTGCCGCGCGAGACGTCGCCGTTCGCTTCGCCGCTCGTGTAGGTGAGGACGCCCGTGCCCGTGACGGCGAACACGCCCGAGAAGGTCCCCTCATAGGTGTATTCGGCGGTGACGAGTTTGCCGGTGCCCGTGGGCTTGCCGTCGGTGAGTTCGCCCGTGTAGGTCCCCCATCCCGTGAACTCTTTGTCCGTGACGTTCTCAACGACGGGTTGGGTGGGTTCGGGTTCTTTCTCGCCCTGATCGCACGCAGCGAAGGTCGCGAGACAAGCAACGCCGAGGGTTAAAGGCAGCAACACTGTGATGAACTTTTTCATAAGTTCCTCCCTTAAAAATTTTTTATGTCAAGCGGGCGGACCCGGCTCAACCGATTTGATAGACGACGAGCATGATGCTCAAGGGTTTGGAGACGAGATAGGCGGGAGACTCCGTCGTCTCCACGGCCGCCGTCGTCCCGAAGGGATCGGTCCCGGACACCGAGATCGCGCGGAGGGCCTTCCCGGGGGTCTTCACGTTGATCTCCACCGTCTTCTCCGAGGGATTGACGATAGAGAACGTTATCGTCTTCCCGTCTTCGGAGACGGTCGCCTGCGCGTCGATGCGGGTATCCCTGTCCGTCTGGCGGACGGTGACCGCCGCCTGATAGGGCTGCATGTTCTTCGCGTAGGCCTTGAGGACCTCCCCCACGGGCGAGAAAGTCGTCCCTCCCGTGAGTTTTGCGTAGATCGCGCCGGGGGCGTTGCGGGTCGAGGTGAAGATGGCGTCCGAATAGTTCGCCATCGCGACGACGTCCGCATTCTCGATGAACATGTTGAGGGCGGCGCCGATCCCGAGCGCGTCGCGCAAGGTCGCATTCGTCTTCCAGAGGTAGTTGTACTCATCGAAGGCGATCTTCACGTGCGAGGCGTCCTCAAACTCTTCGAGGAGGTCGCGGTGGTTCTTGATGCGCATGTCGAGGTTGTTCTTGATCGCCTGCATGTGTTCCGCGGGCGAATAGGAATTCATGCTCGGCTCATAGAGGTGCTCGCCGATGAGGTCGAGATTCTTTGCGCAGGAGGCGAACATGGACTCCGTCCACGAGGTGCAGTTGTCGCCGCAGCCCGTGAGGACGATGCTGTCGTCCACCGCGCGCATCGCCTCGGCAAAGGCGTTGTGGACCTTGACGTATTCGCCCGAGCTCATGTGCCCGATCTGCCAATCCCCCTGCATCTCGTTGCCGACGCACCAATATTTCACGTTGTAGGGCTCCGCATGCCCGTTTGCCGCGCGGCGGGCGCCCTGCACGGTCGTTGCGGCGCCGTTGCAGTACTCCACGAGGTCCGCGCCCGACTCCTTCGGCTGTGCGCTCCGCGAGCCAGTGTTCACGGCAAGGTAGGGCGTTGCGCCGATGTATTCGCACATGGCGAGGAACTCCTCGGTGCCCATGTCGTTCGGCTCGATGAGATCGTAGAAGTTGTTCTTCGCGAGGAGGGCCTTATCCGCCGCGACGCCGTTGTCGGCGAACCATGCGGCGTTGCGCTTGCTGGGACGCTTGTCGATGTCCCCCACGCCGTCCTCCCAGTCGTACCCCGAGACGAAGTTGCCGCCCGGCCAGCGGTACACCGTGCCGGCAAGCTCCTTCATCGCGTCGAGAGAATCCTTCCGCATGCCGTGAATATTGTCCGCGGGCATGAGGGAGAGACTGTCGAGCTTGACGCTACCGCTCTTGCAGGTGAAGGAGACGGTCTGCTTGCCGCCCTCCCCCGCCGCGGCGTAGGTGTATTTTTTGAAGGCGCCCGAGACGGCGATCTCCTTTTTGTCGCCGCCGACGGAGACCTCCACCGTGCCCGTGCCGTCCGCATAGAAGTAGCCCGTGAGATCCCCCGCGGGGAGGTCGAGCTCCATCGAGATGCTCCCGCCCTCTTTGAGGACCGCGCAGTGCCCGTTGTCCGAATAGCACTCGTCGGAACTTTCCACGTCGCCGCTTACTTTCCACGGGGAGAGACCCGCTTCGCCGGGGGCGTAGTAGAATTTCCTGTCCTTGATGAGTTCCGACCAAATGACGTTGTAGATACAGCCGTGGATGTGCTCGAGGAACTCGCCGTAGATGAAGGGCGAGACCTCGCTCTTGCGCTCGGGCAGGAGCACGGTATCGTACACATAGTCCGCCTTCGGCTTTTCGGGGGTAGGTTCTTTCTCCTTGCCTCCGCCGCCGCACGCCGAGAGAGCCATCACGCTTGCAAGCACCATCACTCCGATCACCGCCTTTTTCATGCTTCCTCCTTATAACTCGATTGTAAATACGCTGACACTCATGGCGGGGGCGACGACTTCCTTCGCCCGCTTCGCCTCGGTGAGATACATTTCGTCCCAGTTTATGGAATTGTAGGAATAATAGTAGTCGCCCGTAAGGGAGATACGGGAGATCTTGCCCCGCTCGAAGAGGGCGTTCGTGAGACGCACCGCCTTAT
>CANREU010000023.1 GCA_947629725.1 uncultured Clostridia bacterium | reverse complement strand
CGAGGTTTTCGTCGTACCCCTCCCGCACGAGGAAATCGCGCGCGGCGGGCGTGATCACCATAGAGATCCCCCTCTCCGAGAGCCTCTTTTTGAGGGACGCGAGCAGTTTGTCGCAGATCGCCGCCGCCTCCTCCTTCGTGAGTTTGCGGAAGACGATCACGTCGTCGAGGCGGGCGAGAAATTCGGGGCGGAACTGCGCTTTGAGCGCCTCGTCCACGTTTTCCCGCATCCTGCCGTAGGCGTCCGCGTCCTCCTGCGAGCCGAAGCCGAGCGCCTCCTTCACGGCGTGCGCGCCCACGTTGGAGGTGAGCACGATCACGGTATTCTTGAAGCTGACGACCCGTCCGCGGCTGTCGGTGAGCCGCCCCTCGTCGAGGATCTGCAAGAGGAGATTGAAGACGTCGGGGTGCGCCTTTTCGATCTCGTCGAAGAGGACGACCGAGTAGGGCTTGCGGCGGACCCGCTCGGTGAGGAGCCCGCTCTGGTTTTCGTCATAACCGACATATCCCGGAGGGGCGCCGATGAGTTTCGCGACGGACGCCTTCTCCATGTATTCCGACATATCGAGGCGGATCATGAGCCGCTCGTCGCCGAACATCGCCTCGGCGAGCGCCTTCGTAAGGTCCGTCTTGCCCACCCCCGTGGGACCGACGAAGATGAAGGAGCCGACGGGGCGGTTGGGGTCTTTGAGACCAGCCCGTGCGCGGCGGATCGCCTTTGCGACGGCGGCGACCGCGTCGTTCTGCCCCACGATGCGCTTGTGGAGCTCCTCTTCAAGGTGCAAGAGCCTTTCGCTCTCCGCCTCGGTGAGTTTGGAGACGGGGACCCCCGTCCAGCCCGAGACGATCTGCGCAATCTCCTCCGCGCCGATGGCGAGGTGGGTGGAATAGCGGGTCTCCGTCCAAGCCTGCGAGAGGGCGCGGACCTCCTCCGCGAGCGCCTCGATCTTCTTGGAGAGTTCGGCAACGCGGCTCTCCTCGTTCCACTTCAGCGCGTTCTCCCGTTCGCTGCGGAGACGGGCGAGTTCGTTCTCCCTGTCGCGCAGTTTTACGGGCCCCATGTACGAATTCAGGCGTGCGCGGGAGGCCGCCTCGTCGATGAGGTCTATCGCTTTGTCGGGCAGGAAACGGTCGGTGATGTAGCGGTCGGAGAGTTTCGCCGCCGCCTCAATCGCCTCGTCCGTTATGGTCACGTTGTGGTGCGCTTCATACTTATCTTTGAGTCCCTTCAGAATGACGACGGTGTCCTCCACGCTCGGCTGATCGACGATGACGGGAGTGAACCGCCGCTCGAGGGCGGCGTCCTTTTCGACGTATTTGCGGTACTCCTCGAGGGTGGTCGCGCCGATCGTCTGGAGCTCCCCGCGGGCGAGCATGGGCTTTAACACGTTGGAGGCGTCCATGCCGCTGTCCCCTGTGCTGCCCGCGCCCACGATGGTGTGGATCTCGTCGATGAAGAGGATGATGTCCTTGTTCGCGATGATGGAGTCCACCACCCCTTTGAGGCGCTCCTCGAAGTCGCCGCGGTATCTCGCCCCCGCGAGGAGGTCGGTGATATTCAGGGAAAACACCATCTTGCCGCGGAGAAGTTCGGGCACGTTGCCCTGCACGATCTCCTGCGCGAGCCCCTCGACCACCGCGCTCTTGCCCACCCCGGGCTCCCCGATAAGGACGGGGTTGTTCTTGGTGCGGCGGGAGAGGATCTGGATGACCTTCTCGATCTCCTTGCTCCGCCCGATCACGGGGTCGAGCTTGCCCTCCCGCGCCTTTTCGGTGAGGTCGGAGCCGTATTTCAAGAGATTTTCGTCCGCCTTCGGCGCCTGTCTCTCGCGGTAGACGGGCTTTTCGTCCTCCGCCGCGGGCTGTGCGGCGGGCTCGACGAAGCGCTTCACCCGCGCCTTGAGCGGCTCCATTTCCTCGCACAGGCAGTTCAGGATGTCGTAGGCGTACCCCTCCCCGTTCATGAGGAGGGCGAGCAGCACGTGCTCGGTGCCCACGAAGAAGGACCCGCACTCGTTGGCATACCTGCGGGCGAGCTGCAGGAGCGCCTTCGTGCGGGGGGTGAGCCCCCTCGTCGCCGCGCCGCTCTGGCTGCGGAGCACCCGCTTGAAGGGCTCTTCGTAGTCTTTGGCGTACACGTCGAACTCGGCGAGCAGGCGCGCAGCCGTGCATTCGGGCACGTTCAGGAGCCCGTAGAGGATGTGCTCGGTGCCGATGAAGCCCGTCTTGTAGCGCTTCTCCGCCCGTTCGGCGCAGGCAAGCGCCTTGTTGAGATGTTCGGAATAACGATCGTTCAGCAAGAAATGCCTCCTTTTGTCAAGCGAGATGCAGGTCCATACGGCGAAGACTCTCCGCCGTCTTGATGGCGCGGTAGGATTCCGCCTCCTCCTGCGTGAGTTCCCCCCGCTGCCTCTTCACGTTGGAGGGGCGCAGGGTGTAGACAAGCCCGTCGAGATATGCCATCATCTCCGTCGCGTCCTCCTCCCCCGAGGCAAAATACCCGAGGGCGACGCCGAGCTTCACTTCGGCGATCCGTTCGGTGAACTCCCGTTCGTCGATGCGCAGGCAGTTGGTGAGGACCCCGTAGGAGCGGGCGATCTTGTCGCGCAAGGAGAGCCCCCCTTCCGCCTTCATGCGCTCCCGCTCGCGGATCTCCATCTCCACCACGCCGAGCACCGCCTGTTCGACCTCCTCCAAAAGGACGTCTTCGGAGGGGCCGAGGGTCACCTCGTTGCTCACCTGGTAGAAGTCCCCCTCCGCCGCGCTCCCCTCGCCGAACGCCCCCCGCAGGGTGAGGCCCTTGTGGGTGAGATATTTTGCGATGAGGTCCATCTTCCGCCGCCGCGAGCAGGCGGGGAGGAAGAGTTTTACGGAGGCGCGCAGCCCCGTCCCGAGGTTGGTGGGACAGGCGGTGAGGTAGCCGAGGTTGGCGTCGAATGCGAAGGGGATGGACTCGGAGATCGCGTCGTCGATGCCCGAAATGCGCTCGTAGGCGCGCCCGAGGTCGAACCCCTTGATGAAGTACTGTTCGCGGACATGGTCCTCTTCGTTGATCATCACGGAGACGCTCTCGTCCTCGGAGACGAGCGCCGCGGCGATCTTGCGGTGGCGGAGAAGGTCGCGGCTGATGAGCCCGCGGTCCTTCAGAAATTCCGCCTGATCGTCGGAGATCTCACTCATGCGGTAGAGCTCGAACTCGTCCATGCTCATGAGTTCCGCCGCGATGATGCGGATGATCTCCTGCGCCTGTTCCTCCGCATGGGGATCGCGGATGAGCATCCCGGGGAAGGGGTAGTCCTTAAAGTTGCGCGCGAGCCTTATGCGGGAGGAGGCGGCGACGCTCTCGAAGCGGTGGCTTACTTTCATTCCTCGTCCCCCCCGTTCAGTTTGCGGTTGACCGTCTGCAATTGGATGCGGAGCATGCGCGCCTCTGTGGCGTTCCCCGCCCGCTCCGCGTTGCGGATGCGCTCCAAAAGCTTTTCCTGCGAGAAGGCGAGCCCGCGCACCTGTTCGTATTTTTCCTCCGAACCCGCGCTCGGCCTCTTGCCGTCGTGGATGAGGTTGCCCTGCACATAGAGGATGGCGGGCTTGAGTTCCTTGCGGAACGCCGTGTAGCAATAGGCGCAGCCGAGCATCCCCGTCGCCTTGAAATCTTTGAGACGGGCGCCGCAGTCGGGGCATGCCTTGTCCGAATCGGGCACCGTCCCGAAGAAGGTGGGAAGGGGAGCGTCCCCCGCCACATACAGGCGCTGGTAGCAGTCCTCGCAAAGGGTGAGACGGAAGGACTTGCCCTCCGACTTCACGTCGTATTCGATCGCGGTCGTGCGGCCGCAGACGGTACAGACCATGCTCCCTCCTTTATCCGATCTGCTCGAAGCGGTAGGTTTGTTCCGCCTCGGGATATTTTTCGCGGTCCACCTCGGAGAGGAACATCTTGAGCGGGCGCACCCAGAGGGAGCGCTCGCCGTAGAGGGCGCGGTAGACGACCGTTTCCTCCCCCGTCTCGCTGTCTTTCGCGAGCCCCTCCACGTAGTAGAGGTTCCCCTTGAAATGGCGGTAGACGCCGTGGATCTTGAGTTCTCTCATCCTCTCCCCCCTTCGGTCAGCCCCCGAACTTTTCGGGGAAATTCTCCGCGAGATATTCATATGCGCCGCGGGGCAGCGGGAAGACGTAGGCGCCGCAGGCGCACACGGCGCGGAGGCCCGTGCCCGTCTCCCTCTCCTCGGCGGAGAGCCGCACGATCTCCTCCCATTTGAGGAAGATGCGCTCCTCCCGCTTATCCTCCCGCCAATAGATCCCCTCGCGGTAGACGGCGAGCGAGCGTCCCGAAAAGACCGCCCTCCACAGAGAGCGGACGGCGAACGCCCCGCCGAACACCGTGACGACCGCCCCGATAAACGGGGACAGCAGGAAGGCGACGGCGATCCCCGCACCCGCAACGGCGGCGCCGAGCGCGGCAAAGACGATCGCCCGTTTGCGGCGGGCGTCGAGGGGCATTTTGAAGGTCTTCATGCGCGAAAACCGCACCCCATGTGCCGTTTTTTGATAGGGCTCGCCGACAAATTCGATCCCGCGCCGCTTGAGGGCGCAGGCGAAACGGGGCTTGTAGTCGGTCTCGATGAGGACGGGCCCGCCCTCCCCTTCCGCGTTTTTTCGCAGGTAGTTTGCGGGGACGCCGATCACCGCCTTCCATATTCCCTTTTCGCGGGGGGCCGTGCGGCTGCACACCGAGTAGAAGGTGAGTTCGGGATAGGGCACGCGGATCCGCCCCTCCCTTCCCTCCGCGTGGAATTCGAGCGCGTCCTCCGCAAAGGTCGCGAGGACGCCCTCCCCCACATAGAAGGATTCGGGCGAATCGGCGCGTTCACGCGCGTCCCGCGCGCGCAAGTCGAAGAGGCGGGAGAGCCGCCCCATGCCGTAAGCCGCAAGGGCAAAAAGCGCCGCGCCCCCGCCGAACGAACCCGCGAGAATGTAGAGAAGGGTGCGCTTTCCGGGCGAGGTCAATGCCGTCTCCGAGAGGACGGCGCAGATCACCACCCCGAAGAGCAGGAGGATCGCCGCGAAGGCGAAGATGAGGCAGAAGGCACTCGCCGCCGCGCAGCTTTTTTTGGAATTTTTGGCGATACGGTTGAGGTTTTCCGTTTTCATGTCAGTTCTTTTGTTTGCGCCCCCGCTTCCACCAAAGGAAGAAGAAGAGGGTGAGTACCTGCAGCGGGATGCCGATGAGGAAGAGCAGCCACATGCCCTCCGCCACGCCGCACACGAAGAGGGTGAGGTAGACGCAGGCGATCGAGGTCCAAATGAGGACGGAGAGGGAGACGATCCTCGTCCACTTCCACCGCCACACCGTGCTGAACACCACGAGCACGATGGCAGACGCGGGCACGGCGTACACAAAGGCGAGCCAGAGCCCGCTCACTTTTTGGGAGAGCCACGCGCACACGGCGCCCCCGAGCGCGAAACAGACCACGGCGACGAGCCAGCACAGCCCCACCGAACAGGCGGTGATGACGAACCGTTTGAGTCTCCGCTCCCGTTTCGGCACGACGGGCTTCCCCTTCGGCGGCTCGCGCACGAGATCGTCGAGCGACACGTTGAAAAGATCGGCGAGCTGGAGGAGGATGCGCACATCGGGAATGCCGTTGCCCTGTTCCCATTTGGAGACCGATTTATCCGAGTAGTTGAGCTTTTCGGCGAGATCGAGCTGGGTCATGCCCGACCCCTTTCTGAGCCGCGTGAGATTTCTGCCGATGACGGCGGCGAGATCTTCCTGCTCTTCGGTTTTGGGATTTTTGTCGTCCATGCCTCAAGTATAGCCCATTTTATGGGGAAAGTCAACAGTTCTACTGAGAGTAGAGCGATTTTTTTCCTCTCTACTCACTCTTTTGGGAGAATAGAGGGCAAAATCGAAAGAGTAGGTTTACATCCCGCCCGCCCTGCGCTATAATGAGACCGTAAACAGGCGGAGCGCTCCGCCCGTAAAACTGCCGATTAGCGGGCGCAGTCCCAGCTGCAAACGCTTTTCACTCTCCAATATTTTATAAAGCCGTGCGGTCTCCGCACGGCTTTATAAGTTTTCCGGCGGCGCACCGCTTGCGCACACCGCTTCCCGCCGCTCCTCTCTCGGCGCCCCGTTTTCCGCGCCCCTCTCTACGTCAATCCGACGAACCGTTCTCTCTCGGTGCCCCCTCTTGGGGGAGCTGTCACGCGCCCTTTGCGTGACTGAGGGGGTGTTTGCGGCAATCCGGGGCAACCCCCACCCCTACCCCGCCCCCTTCAAAGGGGGCAGGTTTGAGGCGCAAAAGATTTTCCGCGAAAAAAACTCCCCGACAAACTGCCGGGGAGCCGTAAGGGGGAAATCACTCTCCGAAGAGAGCTTCTATGTGCTTTTCCAGCTTGCGGGGGCCCTTCCTCGCGCGGAGGAGGCGGTGGGCGCCTGCAGGGTCGCGGCGGAATGCGGTGCGGCCTTCGCCGTCGATGTGCACCCTCCCGTGCCGTGTGAGGCGGAACGCGCTCCCCTCCCCTTCCACGGCGTAGAGCACGGTGAGAATATCCCAGCTCGGGCGTCCGTGCCCCTGTCCGCAAAAGAGCTCGTAGGCATAGCCGACGGGGTCGCTCTCCCCGCGGTAGGTGCGCCCCGCGAGGGTGACGACCTTCACGCCGAGGAGGAAGTCCGAAAACACGACCTCGGAGGGGCACAGCTTGAGGGCGCGCACGCTGTCGCCGACGGCGGTCGCGATGTTGAATTCCCTATCGTACCTTTCGCCGTTGAAGCGCACCCTTTTCTTTCCGAACATGCCGCCCATCACGACGACCTCCTTCACCTTTTCGGCGAAGAGTTCCTGTCCCGAGGGGCCGAGCCCGTCCGCTTCCGACTCGAGCAGGGCGCGCAGGTTGTTGAGCTGCCCGATACACACGAAGGCGACCGTTTTCCCTTTGGCGGAAGCGAGGGTCTTACGGAGGAGGCAGACCGCCTCCTCCCTCTCTCTGCCGCGCACGGTGCCGAATCGTTCGGCGACCGCTCTGCAATAGGACTTCGGGTTCGCGGGGAACCCCTCCCCGCGGTACACGCCCACGGGGACCGCGCTGCCGTATGCCTCGGCGATCGCGTCGATGCAATCGGGCGCGAAGGGGTCCGAAGTATTCACGGTGACGCACAGCAGGTTGCACTTCCCCTCCTTCGCAAAGGAGGAGGCGAGCGCCACGGCAGCCGCGTCGTCGCAGTCGTTGCCGATGTCCGTATCGAGAATGAGATCTACCATCGTGAGCCCCGTCGTGAAAGCCGTGCTTTCCCTGTTATTTTCTCTTCTTGCGGAGGACGATCGCCGCCGCGCCTGCGCCTACCGCGCCGACTGCCGCCACGCCGATCCCCGCGATGGTGCCGCCGCAGCCCTTCTTCTCTTCGCCTGCGGGCGCCGCGGAGACGGTAATGCGGAACTGCTTGCTGTCGTGCTCGGTGCCGTCTTCATTCTGCGAGGAGTAGGTGACGATCCATGCACCCGGCTTATCGGGCGTGAAGCCGCCGTCTTTCACATCATACTTCTTGGTGTAGGGGTCCTCCACGCTGATGGTGACGGTGCATGCGTTGTCTTTGGAGTCGGTCGCACTGCCCGCGGGAAGGGCGATCTTGGTGCCGACCGTACCCGTCGTGGGCACGCCCGTCACGGTGAGGAGGAACCCTTTCGCGACGGTCACGGTCGTCTCGGGGGTGGTGTGGCTGTTGCCGCCCTCGTCGGTGACCGTCACCTTGATCTTGTTCTCGCCGACTTCGTCGAACACGATCTTATCCACGTCGACCGTCTTCTTCACGTTCGAGGGGGAAGTGATCTCCGCCGAATAGGTGAAGTGGCCGTGTCCGTTGAGCTTCGCCTCATAGCCGAGCACGTCGCTCACATACCCGCAGTAGAGGGGCTGCGTAGGTTGCTCGGAGGGAGCGCCGAGGATCTCGAGCCCATACTCCTTGCCCAGCGTGACCTCCGCGCCGGTGCGGACCTGCACGGGTGCGAGGAAGGGTGCGACGGTATCGTTGAGTTTGCCGTCCGTATTGGCGAGGGACTGCCCGTTGAGTTCGGTGACGATGACTCTGCCGAGGTGCGTTTTATCATCCGTGCCTTTGTCTTTGGAAAGGCGGAAGTTCACCTGAACGGCCTCGCAACCCGCAAATTCCTCCTGGAGCTTTGCCTTGACAGCTGCCGCGTTCCCTACATCGGCATGGTCGAGAAGCGCACACGTGTCCTCATCTTGCCCCCAATAGCTCGTGAAGAAGTTGACGGGGTCGAATTCAAGATAGAATTCACTGCTCTGACGCATCACGCCTTTGACCCAAACATTGTTTGCAATATAACGGGGCGCGGGATTCCATTCGTCCTCATAGGGCTCACCGACGGAGATCTCTGCGGAGATATTTACGGAGCTTGCGTCTTTGCCGCTGTCGCCCCAAAGACGGAACTGCGCCGTGGGGGTACTCTTCCCGTTCGGGCGGACGATAATGTCGCAAAGATCTTTCTCGTAGGTGACGCCGTCCTCTTCGATGTAGTTGCTGCTATCCTCTTGATACACGGGCAGTTTGAACTTCATCGAGAACTTCTTGCCGTTCGAGACGTCGAAGAACATCTGGAACGCGCCGCTCTTCCACTGCCCCATCTCGAGTTGCAGGCCTTCGGGTACCCACTCTGCCGAGGCCTCCCACTGGATGAGATCCCCTGCGTTCGGGGAGACCTCGCCCCCTGCGGCGAACGTGCCGAGCGCGCTTCCGCCGATGAGCGCCGTCGCGCCGAAGAGCGCGCTGAACGCCAAGCCGAACAATGCCTTCTTTTTCATAACTTATCCTCCTTTAGGATTTCCTTATTTTTCGCTTCGGGTTTTCCCCGTTAAGCCCCGATCCGCACGCGGACGAGCTTGCCCGCGTTGAGGGAGAGTTTGCCGTCCGAAAGGCGGACGCTCTCACCCGCATTCCACCCCTCTGCGCCGAAACCGCCGTATTGCGCGAGGGAGAACACGCTGCCCGAGAGAGTGACCTCGGTGTCCGTGCTCGCAAAGAGATAGAGATAGTCGTTATACTCCACGGCGAAGCCGACCGCCCCCTCCTCCGTTTTGAAGTTCACCGTAGCATGCGCGGTGCTCTTCTCCTTTTCATACGAAGTCTCGGGGTTGGAGCTCTCGAGATTGAAGAGCATGAAGTTGTTCTTGGAGGCGAAGGTGATCGCGTCGCGGGCGTCGGAGAGCGCCTTGAGGGTGCGGCGGGTCGCCTCGGTGTGCGCACGGTCGGAGAGGTCTCCGTTGAGAATGCCGTGGTCGATGTTGTCGGGCTCGGTCGTGTTGTTGATGAAGTACTGCGGAGTCGCGAGGTCGTAGATGTTGTAGCCGCCACCCGCCTTCACCGTCGAGAGGATGAGAGAAGGCGTGTTGGAGTAGATCCCCTTGTTCTCGCCGATGTGGGCGAAGTTCTCGGGCATGAGGTCGCGGGAGCTATTGATGAGGCTCGCGAGAGCGCCCGTCGAGGTCGAATAGGCGTCGACGCCGACGGCGTCGATCCCGTCGAGGTCGTAAATATCCTTCACCCACTGCTCCACGTCCGAGCTGTTGTTGGTCATGGGCATCACGTTGACGTGGGTATAGACGAGGTATTTGCTCCGTTTGAACGCCTTGCCCGCGTTGTCGAGGAGCTTGTTCGTCCGCTCCCAAGCCTCGTCCACGGTGATGCGCACGCCGTTCTTCTTCACCGAACGGGGCTCGAGCCGCCACCGCGGGAAGCCGTCGGGCTCGTTGTGCACCTGCACGCCGACGAGCGGGTGCTTTTCGCCGTTGTTCTTGTCCCAATTGTAGACGAAGTCCATCATGTTCTCGATGACCTTCGCCTCCCGCTCCATGAGGGCGGACGACGCCTCGAGGTAGCACTGATAGCCGTAGTAGCCCCAGAAGCTGTCCTTCCCGGCCGATTCGTACTTGGGGTAGGTCGCCTCGTCGTTATAGATGTAGGCGGGCACCTGATAGCTGTTGCTCTCGCCGCACATGTTCACGGAATACCAGCAGATGTCGAGCTTGATGTTGTACTTGTTCGCCCACTCCAAGAGGGTTCCGACGAGGCGGAAATCGTAGCTATCCTTCTCGGGCTCGAGGTCCGCCCAGTCGACGGGCACGGCGATTACCGTTGCGCCGAGCTCCGCCGCCGCCCTCATATAGGGCTCGAAGTCGGAGAGCGGGCGGCTTTCGCAGTTCATGAACGCGTCGAGCCGCGCCTCCACGCCGAGGAAGGGGAAGGGGCGCCCGTCCACTTCGAGATAGGCGTTGCCGTTCTCCGCCATAGCGATGCGGGAGACCACCGTCTGCCCCTCGGGCGCGGACGGCTCTTTCGGCGCGCCGCAGCCCGCGAGGGAGACCCCGAGGCAGAGCGCGCAGAGAATGCAGGGCAATTTTTTCATACTTTCCTCCTTGTTTTACTCTTTGATCCCCGTCGCGACGATGCCGCGGACGAAGGCGTTCTGTGCCGAGAACAACACGACGAGCATGGGCAGGGTGAACATCGTACAGCCCGCCATCACCTTGTTCCACTCCATGTTGCCCGCGGGGTCCTGAAAGTTGTAAAGGCTTAACGACAGGGTCTGCAATTTGGGGTCGAGAAGATAGATGCTCGGACCGACATAGTCGTTCCAAACGTTCGTGAAACTGAACACGAGCAGGGTCGCAAGGACGGGCATCATGTTGGGCAGAAGCACCCGCCACAGGATGCCGAAACTGCCGCAGCCGTCGATCTTCGCCGCCTCGTCGAGGTCCTTCGGGATCCCCTGCATGAAGGAGCGGATCATGAAGATGTTGAACGCGCTCCCGCCGATCGCGGGCACGATGAGGGGAAGACGGGTACCGATCCAGCCGATGAAGCGGTAGATCGCGAAGCTCGGGATCATCGTGATGACCCACGGGAGCATCATCGTCGAGAGCAAGAGCCCAAAGAAGAAGTTCTTTCCCGGGGCATTGAAACGGGCGAACCCGTAGGCGACGAGCACCGAGCCCACGATGGAGAGGGTCATCACGCTCACGACGAGGAGCATCGTGTTCCCGAACGCCCGCAAAAAGTTCATGGTGACGAACGCGTCCGCATAGTTTGCGAACCGCCACACATGCGGGAACACCTGCGGCGGCCACTCGAAAATGTCCGCCGACTCGGGCTGGAAGGAACACAGGATCATGTAGAGGAAGGGCAGGCAGAAGAGCACGGCGCACACGAGCGCGACAACAAAACATACGATCCCTCCCGCCAGTTTGCGGAGAGGCGTGCGCCTCCTTACTTTTTCATTCGTCGGCACGGTATCTCCTCCTTCCCGTCACGCCGAAAAAGACCGCCGTGAATATGAGTGTGATGGCAAATACGATCCAGCCCTGCGCCGAGGCATAGCCGATACTGTATTCGTCGAGTGCGAAGGCGTTCGCGACGACCTGCATCGTCATCGTCACCGTCTCGCGGTTGTCCCCCACGAGGAGCTTCACCTCCGCGTACACCTGGAACGCCCCGATGAGCCCCGTCGTCACCACGAAGAAGAGGGACTGCGAGAGCATCGGGAGGATGATGCGGAAGAACTTCACGAAGGCGTTCGCCCCGTCGAGGTCGGCGGCGTCCAGTAAGTCCTGCGGGACGTCTTGCAGTCCCGCGAGCAGGATGAGCATGGTCGGCCCGAGCCCCGCCCAGATGTTGATCGCCGTCACCGTGAGGAGGGCGAGCTGCGGGGAGAGGAAATTCACCCCCGAAAGCCCGAGCTTGGTGAGGAAAAAGTTGATGATGCTGTGGTCCTGGAAGATCATGAGCTTCCAAAGAAGGGTGGAGCCGACGATCGGGATCACCGCGGGAGAATAGATGAGGGTGCGGAAGATCTTGCGCCCCTTTATTTTCGCGTTGAGAAGAAGGGCGAGCAAAAGGGCGAAGAGGGTGCCGAAAAACACCCGCCCGAAGGAATAGAGCAGCGTGTTCCCGATCGACCGCAGAAAGCGGGTGTCCGAAGTGAAGATGCGCTTGTAGTTCTCAAACGCGACGAACTGCATCGGGCGGGTCGTGAGCGTGGCAATCTTTGCCGAGGTGAAGCTCATCACAAAGCTGAACGCCATCGGCACGATCGTAAACAGCAGGAACACGATGATCCACGGCGAGATGTAGAGATAAAACTGCCTCGCCTCGATCGCCGCCTGTCTTGTCCTTCTCTTCTTCATGCGCCCTCCGTCAAGGTTTCGTCACCTTGTGGATCTCCGTCGCCGCGCCCGCAAGCGCTTGGTCGAGGGTGAGCTTGTCCTTCGCGTTCTTCGCCCATACGCGCGGGATGTAGTCGCCGAAAATGCTCTCCACGCGGCTCTGGTCGATGTAGAAACTGTAGGTGATGGGCGAGGCCTTCTCGATGTATTCGATGAAGTACGCGTTGAGTTCCCTCTGATAGGGGTCGTCCACGTTCAGGAAGGCGTCGTAGGCGATCTGCTTGTTCCCGGGGATGTTGTAACCCGTCTGCACATACTCGCGCATGCCCGCCGTCATGTAGTATTCGAGGAATGCCCATGCCGCATCGGGATTCTTGGTGGTGGCGGAGATCGCCTGCGAGATCATCGTGGTCGCGCAATAGATGTCCGTCCCGCCTTCGGGAGTGGGCGGAGGCGCCACGCCGATGTCGAACTCCACGTCGTACCAGCCGTAGGACTGCCATGCCCACCTGCCGTTCCATACGACGCTGATGTCGCCGTTCTTGAAGCCCTCGCCGCCGCCGATCGCGTTGGAGGCGACGGGCGCCGCCGACTGGGTGTCCCCCGACTGGAACTTGACGAAGTAATCGAACGCGTCTTTCACCGCCTGCGAACCCGTGTTGAGGGTGCGCATGTCTTCCTCGAAGAGGGTGTCGCCCTTCATCTGGATCCACTCCATCACGTGCTTCCACGGCACCTGGTCGAGGGTCGTCCCGTAGCGCTCAATGCTGCCGTCCGATTTCAATTTGGTGAGGAGACGGCACATCTTCGTGCACTGCTCCCACGTCATCGCGACGGAATCGGAGGGGTATTTCCCGCTCGTGTCCGTCGGATAGCCGACCTCCTCCGCGAGGGACGTATCGTGCTCCTTGTCGTATTGGTCGATGTGCGACTTGTTGTAGATCATCATGAAGTCGGGCGTGAGGTCCTTGATGACCGCATACAGCTTGCCGCTCCCCATTCGCTTGGTGCTCTCGTTATAGCGGTAGTAGTTGTTCACGTCCCAAAGGTTGTCCTCCGTGAACACCTCGCTCTTTTCGAGATAGGGATCGAGATCGAGCAGGAGCCCGTCGCGGACGAAACTCTCGATCATGCCGCCCTCCATGAAGAAGATGTCGGGCGCCTGTCCGCCGCCGAAATAGGTCTTGAGATTGTCGTAGTAGGTGCCGCTCGCGGGCTGGACGTCCACGTGCCAATCGGGGTAGATGAGCTCGAAGTCCTCGGCGAGTTTCTGCGCCGTCCTTATCTCCTTCTGGCTCCCCCACATATAATAGGTGATCGTATCGGATCCGCCGCCGCCCAGCTTCGTGCAAGCCGCAAGCCCTCCCACGGAGAGTGCGACCGTCGCCGCCAGCGCGAGTGAGACAAATTTTTTCACCTTACCTAACCTCCTATGATTTGCTGATTTTATCATACAATACAAAAACTTATAAATGTGGCTATTTTACGAAATTTGACTCACATTTTTGGCTAATATTAAAAAGACCGCAAAGTTGCGGTCTCTTTTCTGAATTACTTTTTCAGTTTTTGTTCACTTTTATATCAAATCGGACAGGTTGAACGTGCGGTTGTTGGCGTTCATGCGGCTGAACTTGCGGTATTGCGAGGGGGTGATCCCCATGCTCCGCTTGAAATAGTTCATGAAGACGACGGGGTTCGAGTAGCCGCAGCGGGCGGCGATCTCATGCACGGGGCGGGAGGTGAAGGTGAGCATCTCCTTCGCGTTGCTCATGCGCACCCCCTGCAGGTACGCCTTCGGGCCCATGCCCACGACGTTTACGAAGATGTGGCGGAAGCGGTCGTAAGAGTACCCCACCCGCTCGGCGAGGATCTCGAAGCGGATATTGCGGTTGAAGTTGGCGGAGATATAGTTCTTCGCGTTGTTGCAGACGGAGACGGCGGAATCGCTGAAATTGCTGTCGTGCAATTCGCACAGATAGCGCACGCCGAAGAGGGTCTCGGCGAGGATGTTCTCGAGCTCCTTCGTGCGGCGCTCCCCCTCGTCGAAATAGAGCTCCGCCATGCCGCCGAGGGAATCGTACACCTGCCCCACGAGCGCGGCACAGCGGGCGGAGGCGATCATCACGGGATCGCGCACCTCCAGATAGTCGGTGCGGAAGACGCAGCTGCGCACCTTCGTTGAGGAGAGGGTACGCTCGAAGTGCCTCTTCCCCGCGGGGACGAGGAGAAGAGCGGGGCCGATGTAGTTGAACTCCTCGCTCTCGACCGTGGCGACGCCCGCCCCGCTCGCATACACGATCACCTCGCACCCCTCGTGCGTGTGCGGGAGAACATTGTCGCCCGCGCGATGGGTGTAGGATACGACTTCCTCCACAAAATAGAACATTTTTCCGCCCCATGTATCGATTTTAAGGAAAAGACGCGGTCCCCCGCGCCATGCACGCTCTCTCGGCTTCCCCTCTTTTTCGCGTCATCCTGAACGCAGTGAAGGCGAAGTACGAAGTCCACCCTACCCTCCCCCCTCAAGTATAAGGGGGGGAGGCAAGGTTTAGCCGCGCTCTCTTGCCGTCCGTCTTATCCGATCGCCTCGAACATCTCCTTGCCCACGCCGCAAAGGGGGCAGGTCCAATCCTCGGGGAGATCCTCGAAGGGAATGTCGCCGTCGTACTCGTAGCCGCACACCTTGCAGACGTACCTCTTCCCGCTCTCCGTCCTCTTCTCCTCCACATAGGTGGGGGCGTTCACGCTCGTCTTCCCCTTCAAGACCTTGTGGTAGTAGGCGTAGGTCATGGGCGTGCCGCCGTGGAGGACTTCCGCCTCCTGCACCTCGCCCAAAAAGACGGTGTGCGTCGAGGTCTCCATCTTGTCCACCACCTTGCAGGTGAAGTAGCACAGGCACCCGTCGGGCACGGGGAGTTTGCCGCGCACAGCATAGGGCGTGTTTTCAAATTTATCGGTATCCCGCGAGGAGCGGAACCCGAAGGTGCCGATGAGCTTGGGGTCGCACTTTTCCCCGA
>CANREU010000022.1 GCA_947629725.1 uncultured Clostridia bacterium | reverse complement strand
ACGATGACGTCGCCGCCCCATTCCTCGGGGACGAGGTCGTATTTCATGAGCCCCTGCTTCACCCTGTCGGGATCCACGTTGGGTTTATCCATCTTGTTCATGGCGACGATGATGGGCACCTCCGCCGCCTTCGCATGGTCAATCGCCTCCACCGTCTGTGGCATGATGCCGTCGTCCGCGGCGACCACGAGCACGACGATGTCGGTCACCTGCGCGCCGCGCGCCCGCATGGCGGAGAACGCCGCGTGGCCGGGGGTATCGATGAAGGTGATCTTCCTGTCCTCGCCGAGGTCGACGGTGTACGCGCCGATGCTCTGCGTGATGCCGCCCGCCTCGCCCGCGGTGACGTTGGTCTTGCGGATGTAGTCGAGGAGGGAGGTCTTGCCGTGGTCGACGTGCCCCATCACGGTGACGACGGGCGCGCGCGGCACGAGGTTTTCGCCCTCCTCCGCGCCGTGCTCCTCGATGAGGGTCTGCTCCGCCGTCTTCTCGGGCTTGTATTCGAGGTCGATCCCGAGCTCGAGGGCGATGAACGCCGCGTTGTCGTAGTCCACCGATTCGTTCACCGTCTTGGTGACCCCCTCGCGGAAGAGACGCTTCACGATCTCCGTCGCGGAGATCCCGAGCTTTTCGGAGAGCACCTTGATGGGGATGTCCTGCGTGGTGACGACGGCGTGGTCGATCTTGACCGTCTGCGTCTCCTTGCGCGCCTTCTTGCCGAAGCGCGCCTTGCGGTATCCGCTCTCCTTGTCGAAGTCGCCGATGTCCGCCCCCTGCTGGCGCTGGAGCGCCCGCTTGTTCACGGGACGGCGCTCGGTGTAACTCTTATTGTCGTACTTCTTGCCCGCGGCGAACTCCCTGCGCGCCGGGGGCGCGGGAGGCGGAACGGGCGCGGGGCGCACCGAAGGACGGGCCCCCGCGGGTGCGGGACGGACGGGCGGACGGCTCCCCGCAGGCGCGGGGCGGTTCTGTCCGGGCGTGTAGGAAGGACGGCGGTCCCCCGACGGCGCGGGGCGGAATACCGGCCTCGTCCCCTCGGGCCTCTGCTGCGGGCGGACGGGCTGGGCGGGGCGGGTCTCCCGCGCGGGTTGCTGCGGGCGGACGGGCTCCGTCTTCTCCTCCTTCGCGGCGGGCGCGGGCTCGGGAGCGGGGGCGGGGACAGGTTCGGGCGCGGGCTGCGCGGCGAGCTTTTCCGCCTCTTCGCGTGCGAGACGCGCCGCCTCCTCCTGTGCCTTTGCCTCCTCTTCCGCGCGGCGCTTTGCCTCCTCTTCCGCACGTTTTTTCTGCTCCGCCGCCTCGAGTTCCGCAAGTTTGCGGAGCAGTTCGTTGAGCTTCTTCTCGCTCGCGGAGAGGGAGTCTCTCAACGCCCCCATCTCCCCCGATTTCAAAAGTCCGCTCAATTTTTCGATGTTTTCGTATGCCATACCGACAATCAATCCTCCGATTCGTTTTCCGTCCCGAGCACGCCGAGAAGCGCTGCGGCGAGATGTTCCTCGCCGACCGCCGCAAGCATACAGCCCGCTTTTCCCGCCGCCTCCCCTAACCCTTCGCACCATGCGAGCGGGCAGGAGAATCTTTTTTGCAGTCCCTCTATCTTTTCGCGCGAATTTTCCGAGACCGCGCGGTCCGCCACGAGAAGACAGGTCTTCTTCAGGGAGGCGACCGCGTTCATGCCGAGGGCGAGTTTGCCCGCCCGCCGCGCGAAGCCGAGGTAGGCCGCCGCCTTACGATCCACGGCGGAATTCCTCCTCGATCGCCGCGTACACTTCCTCGCTCACCTCGCAGGAGAACGCCTTGTGCAGCAGCTTGTATTTGCGCAATCTCGCGACGCAGTCCGCACCGTTGCAGAGGTAGGCGCCCCGCCCGGGGAGCTTCCCCGAGAAGGCGAGCCGTATCTCCCCCGCCGCGTTCTTCACCACGCGCAGCATTTCGCGCTTGGGCTTTTCGGTGCGGCAGGCGATGCAGGTGCGGAACGGGATCTTCTTCTCCATGTCACTCCTCCGCGTTCTCCGCGGGAACTTCGGCGGGCTCCGTCTCCCCTTCCTCCGCGCCGTACACGATCTCGTCGAGGTTGAGTTTTGCGGCCGCCGTCTCGCTCTTCACGTCGATCTTCCAGCCCGTGAGCCGCGCCGCGAGGCGGGCATTCTGCCCGTCGCGCCCGATCGCAAGGGAGAGCTTTTCGTCGGGCACGACCGCGATCGCCGATTTCTCGGAGAGCTGGGTGACGGAGACGACCGTCGCGGGGGAGAGCGCCTTCGCGATGAATTCGAGCGGGTTCTCGCTCCAGAGGATGATGTCGATCTTCTCGCCGCCGAGTTCGGCGACGACGGCGTTGACGCGGGCGCCCTTGTTGCCCACGCACGCACCCACCGCGTCCACTCGGGGATCGGAGGAGGCGATCGCCATCTTGGTGCGGTGCCCCGCCTCGCGGGAGATCGCCTTCACGGAGACGAGCCCCTGCTTGATCTCGGGCACTTCCTCCTCAAACAGCCTCTTCACGAGCCCGGGCGCCGCGCGCGAGACGAGCACCTGCGCGTTTCTGCCGCCGCTCTT
Source organism: uncultured Clostridia bacterium (assembly GCA_947629725.1). GTDB lineage: Bacteria > Bacillota > Clostridia > Christensenellales > Borkfalkiaceae > Gallimonas. The sequence continues at coordinate 12,824 of CANREU010000022.1, read as the reverse complement.
CACTCTCTTTACGAACACCTTGATGCGGTCGCCCGCGTTGTAGCGCTCGCCGGGGACCTGATCCTGCGGGAGCATGAGCCCCTCGATCTGCCCCTTGCCGAGCTCGATATACACGTTGCGCGCGTCCACTTTGCGGATGAGCCCGCTCATGAGTTCCCCCTCTTTGTCGGAGAACTCGGAGAGGGTGTTGTCGCGCTCCGTCTCGTGGATCTTTTGCAGGATGACCTGCTTCGCCGTCTGCGCGGCGATGCGCGAGAAGTTCTGCGGGACGAACTCCTCGGTGATGACGTCCCCCACCTGCGCCTTCTTGCGGATGAGGAGGGCGTCCTCGAGGGAGATCTCCCCCTCCCCGGGCTCCTCGCTGTCGACCACCGTCTGGCTGCGGAAGTAGCGGATGGCGCGCTTCTCGGGGTCGAGGCGGACCTCGATCACCCCCGAAGCCCCGTCGTACTGCTTCTTGTAGGCGGAAGCGAGGGCGTTCTGGAGCGCCTCCACGAACGCCTCCGCGGTGATCCCCTTCTCCCGCTCCAGATCGGCGAGGGCGGGGAAGAACTCTTCCATGTCTTTGTTGGTTTTCTTCGCCATATGATTCGTCTCCCGTTTGATTTTTATTTCATACCTCGATAACAAGGCTCACTTTTGCGCATGAGGAGAAGGGATACTCCTTCTCCGCTCCGTCCTCTTCGAGGAACACCGTCGTCCCGTCGAAGCCCTTCAACACGCCCTCGTGGACTTTCTTGCCCCCAATGGGCGCATAGAGGCGGACTTCCACCTTCTCCCCCATCCGCCGCGCGAAGTCCCTCGCGGTGCGGAAGGGACGGTCGAGCCCCAGAGAGGAGCAATTCAGGGTGTAGCTCTCCCCGTAGGTCGGGTCGAGCTCGTCGAGGGGCCCGTCGACCGCTCGGTGGAATTTTTCGCAGGTCACAAGGTCGATCCCCTCCTCCCTGTCGATATAGAGGGTGAGGGTCCTCGTCCTTTGGTCGAACTTCGCCTCCGCGAGCTCCACGCCCACCTCCGCCGCAACGGGCGCGAGGAAGGAGAGGATCTCCTCTTCCGGTTTTACTTTCACGGTGTGCTCCTTTATAAAGAAATGAGAGCGGCGACCCGCTCTCAATCTCCGTGTTATCTTCGATCAAGCGTCCCTATTATAGCACGCTTTCGGGCGCTTGGCAAGCGTTTCCGAAAAGTTTTTCGCAACTTTTTCGCACGCGCGGGCGTAAACAGGGAAAATTCCGCCCTTTTTCGGCGTTTTCCGACCCCTATGCGCGGGGCAGCCCGCCCTTTTTCTTGCACAGCTCGATGAAGATCTTCGCCGTGACGAAGGCGTCGTCGTAGGCGCGATGGTGGTTGAACGTGAAGCCGAAGTAGTCGGCGATCGTGTTGAGTTTGTAGTTGGGGAGACGGAGCAGCTCCTGCGAGAAGGGGATGGTGTCGTACACGCGGTGGGAGAAGAGGTAGCCCTCCTTCTCGCCGTAGTAGCGGACGAGCTTTATATCGAACGCCGCCGCATTGTGCCCGACGAGGGCGCAGCCGTCGCAGAACTTATAGAAATCGGCGATGACGTCCCCGATCTTGGGCGCCCCGGCGAGCATGTCGTCGGTGATCCCCGTGATCTCCACGATCTCCGCGGGGAGCTTTACGGGGCAGGCGACGAAGGCGGAGAACTTCTCCGCGATGTTCCCCTTCGCGATCTTCACCGCGCCGATCTCGATGATACGGTCGATATTGCCCGAGGCCGCCGACGTGTTGAGACCCGTCGTCTCCAGATCGAATACGACGAAATCCCTCTCCTTGAGGGCGGCGGGAAGGGCGACCTCCCCGAAGAGCGCCCCCTGCACGAAATCGGAGACAGGGGTCGGAAAAACGCAGGTGTAGCGGGCGGGGACGGGGCGGGAAGGCCTCGTCTCGAACACATATCCTTCGGGCGGGGCGCCGTAGTCGATCTTGCGGGCGCGGAAGGAGAGGGAGCCGTTATAGAGCTCGTTGTCCCCCGTGAGGCACACCGAGTCCCCCCGCTGCACGGCGCGCACCTTCTCCACCGTCGCCTTCTTGGAAAAGTAGGCGGCGCGGAGAGACCCGCTCCCGTCCGAGACCGTGACGGAAAAGTAGGGTTTTCCGTTCTTTGTGAGTTTCTCTTCGATGTAGGTGACCGTGCCGCACACCGTCACCCCCTCGTATTCGCGCCCGAGGTCGTCGATGTAGATCGCATGCTCCGGCTCCGCCCCGTCGATCGGGGCGTACCCCTCAACGGGGAAAAAGCGGGGCGCCGCGTCGTACTCCGCGGGAGCAGTCTCCTCCCGCTCGATCTCCCCGCGCGCCCTCTTCTCGCGGCGGAATTCTCCGCTCCACACGCCGCAGATCTGTTTTCCGAGCTCTTTGGAGAGCCCGTCGAGCACCTCGTCCTCCGAAAAGAGAGCGCCGTCGTCCTCCCCCACCGTGAGGAAAAACCGCCCGCCCCCCTCCGAGAGGGAGACGCGCGCGTCGTCGGGGGAGACGAACGCCGCCACGGCGGGATAGCGGGTGCGCAAGATCCCGAGAAGGGTGCGCCGCACCCCCTCCTCCGTCGGCACGCTCTTCGTCACCGCCGCCCTCCCCTTCATGCCCTCGGGCACAAAGCGTTGGGTGACCTCGTCGGCATAGGCGCAGTCCTCCCGCGTGTAGGTGCGGTCGGTGACAAGCTGAAATTCGGCGGTATCTCCCTCCGCGACGATCTTTTTGAGGACCGCACGGGAGAGATTTTCCCGCTTTCTGATCTCTTCGAGATATTCTTCGCTCTTCATTTGCGCTCCAAAAGCGCCTCCAAACGCGCAAAAAACGCCCTTTCCGCGTCCTCCGCGCGCACGCGCTCGTTCTCCTTTCCCTTCTCCATGATGAGGCAATACTCCCTGCCCCCCGCGATGCCGAGGTCGCACCCCTTCGCCTCGCCGGGGCCGTTCACCACGCACCCCATCACGGCGATCTTGCACCTCTTTTTCACTCCGCGCACCCGCTCGGAGACCCGCTTCGCGAGCCCGATACAGTCGTAACGGCACCGCCCGCAGGTGGGGCAGGCGACCACCTCCGCATAGTCCTTTTCCAGCCCGCACGCCCGCAGGATCTCATGCGCCGCATACACCTCTTCGACGGGGTCCGCCGAAAGAGAGACGCGGATCGTGTCGCCGATCCCCCTTAAAAGGAGGGAGCCGATCCCGACGGCGCTCTTCACGAGCGCCGCGTCCCCCACGCCCGCCTCGGTCACGCCGAGGTGCAGGGGATAGCCGCACTTCTCCGCGAGCATGGTGTACGCCTCCGCGGTGAGGGGCACGTCGGACGCCTTCACCGAGACGACGATGTTCTCCACCCCCCTCTTTTCGAGGACGGCGACATTGAAGAGCGCGCTCTCCACGAGGGCGCGGGCGCTCCTGCCGTAGCGGGCGAGATGTTCGGGCTCGATGCTGCCCGTGTTCGACCCCACGCGCACGGGGATATTGTGCGCCTTCAAACAGTCCGCCACGAGGGAGATCTCCCGCTCGCCGCCGATGTTGCCGGGGTTGATGCGGAGCTTGCCCGCCCCGTTTTCCACCGCGAGGACGGCGAGTTTCGCCGAAAAGTGCACGTCCGCCACCACGGGGATAGCGACCCTCCCCGCGATCTCTTTGAGGGCGAGGGCGTCCGCCTCGTCCTCCACGGCGACCCGCGCAATGTCGCAGCCCGCCCTTTCGAGTTCCAAGATTTGAGCGACGCTTCTTTCCACGTCGCTCGTCTTCACCGTCGTCATGCTCTGCACGGCGATCTGCCCGTCTCCGAGCGTCACGCCGCCGACTTTTACTTTTTTGAAAGACATGTTCCCCGCCCCTCGGCGTTCAGTCCTCTCTCGTCTCCATGAGCTTTTGCAGCTCGCTCATGAAGGAGGAAATGTCCTTGAAGGAGCGGTAGACCGAGGCGTAGCGCACATAGGCGACCTCGTCGAGCCCCTTCAGCCCCTCCATCACCATCTCACCGATCTCTTTGGAGGTGATCTCCTGCTCCATCGAGTTATACACCTTCTTGGCGATCTCGTCGGCGAGCGCGTCGATCTTCTCGAGGGGGACGGGGCGCTTCTCGCACGCCTTGATGATCCCGCGCTTGATCTTCCCCATGTCGAACGCCTGACGGTTCCCGTCCGACTTCACCACGAGGATGGGCGCGACTTCGATGGTCTCATAGGTCGTAAACCGCCTCCCGCAGCCCATGCACTCCCTGCGGCGGCGGATGGTGGTGTCGTCGTCCGCCGAGCGCGAATCGATCACCTTGCTCTCCGTACAGTTACAATACATACAGCGCATACGATTTTTCCTCTCACACCCGAACGCTCGCGGGCTCCTTTTGCATTCAGTATAGCATAAAAAAGTCCTTTTGTAAAGGATTTTCGCGAAAAAGTGCGGGTATGTCCCGCAAAATGCGGCGTTGACAAAGGGCGCGGGGGCTGGTATAATAGAAAGAAGGAGGCTTTTCATGAAACGGTTTACGGCATTGGCCGCGGCTCTTCTTCTCGTCCTCGCTTGCGCGGGCTGCGGAGGGGCGAAAACACCCGTCCCCACGGCGGACGCCGACCTCGTCACCGTGCACCCCGCCGATACGAGCGAGGTGCTCCTCAATCCCGGCAAGGGGTTCGTCTACTACGGCGGCTCCTCGGAGACGAGCAAGAGCGTGCAATACATCGCGGCGATTGGCTACCACAGGTTCAGCTGGGCGGACATCGAGCCCGCCGACGGCGAGTATAACTTCGAGAAGATCGACAAGCAGATCAGATATTATAGAGGGATCGGCAAAAAATTCGCCTTCGGCGTGATGTGCTGCAACACCTCCTCGAGCGACGAGTACATCACCCCCAAATTCGTCTTCGACAACGGCGCAAAGTACGACCTCTCCGTGAACGGCGACAGCAAGCAATACATCCCGCAGTGGAAGGACGAAATTTTCCTCGGCGAGCTGGAGCAGTTCATCGCGGCGCTCGGCGAAAAATACAACGGGAGCGAGGACGTGTGCTTCATCGACATCCTCGACTACGGCAACTGGGGGGAGCAGCACCTCTTCGGCTTCCACATCCAGCAGGAGAACTATGAATACGACGCCCGCCCCGAGCCCGAATTCATCCGCGAGCGCTACATCGAGCCCTACATGCGGGCGTTCCCCGATACCCTCCTCGTCAACCCGTGGGGATATGAGGACCTCGACGGCATGTATGAAGAACTCATAGAAAAGGGCGTGACGATGCGGCGGGACGGGATCTGCAAATACGACAACGGGCTCGATACCCTCGCAAAGGCCTATGGGAAACTGCCCGTCATCTTCGAGTATGCGGGCAACTATAAGGACAACATCGAGGATGGCACGGAGGAAGAATTCAACCGTATGCTCGAGGATGCGATCGCGATCGCCAAGCCCTCCTATATCGAGCTCGACATCGACTGGTTCAACAACAACCGCGCCTATTGCGAAGAGCTCGCCAACCGCATGGGGTATTACTTCCGCCTGAAAGAGGCGGCCTACCACCGCGGCCTCCGCGCGAACGGGACGGTGACCCTGTCCTTCCGCAACGACGGGGTCGCCCCCATCTACGAGCCCTGCCGCGTGGTCTTGGCCCTCCTCGGCGAAAACGGGCCCGTGCAGACCTTCCAAACAGACTGCGACCCCGCGGGCTGGATGCCCGCCGAAACGAAGGAGGAGCGCATAACGGCCGATTTCTCCGCCGTCCCCGCGGGGACTTACCGCCTGGCAGTGGGGCTCTGCCGCGAGGGGGATACCCCCGCCTACCTCCTCGGGAGCGAGGGCAAGACGGACGGCGGCTGGTATGTCCTCGGCAACGTCACCCTGTAATACGCTTTTTCTGCCGCCCCGCGCTTTGGCTTCGGGGCGGTTTTTCGTTCCCCACCCCCGCTTTTCCGCCACCCCGCGCGAAAAAACGGCAAATGATACGCCGCCCTCCGCCGCCCGAAAATCTGCCCGAAAGGAGGCCCCTTCCCCGCCCGAAAAGCCGTAACTCAACTAAAAGTAGAGCGATTTCAACTCATCATTTTGCCATATCCGATTGCAATTAGGAAACAAATATTGTATAATTTTATTGATGTGAATTCAAGGAGCCGAAGATGTCTTACGGAGAAAAGATCGTTCAACTGAGAAAGAGCAAGGGCATGACGCAGGCGGCGTTGGGCGCGGAGCTCAACGTCACCTATCAGGCGGTCTCCAAATGGGAGCGCGACGAAGCGACCCCCGACTTTGCGACCATGTCGCGCATCGCGAAACTGTTCGACGTCCCCCTCTCCTTCTTTGAGGAGGACGGGGAGTCCCCGGAGCCCGCGTCCGCACAGCCCGCCGAACCCGCCGAAGAGAAGGAGCCCCCGGAGCACCCCGCCGTCCTCGCCATGCTCGGCGTCTGCACGCGGTGCGGGAAGGTCGTAAACGAGGAGAACCTCGGCGAGAGCCAGCCGAAACTGCTCTGCAAAACGTGTAAAGAAGAGATCGCAAAGGAGAAGAGAGAGGCGGAAGCGCAGCGGAAACGCGCCGAGGCCGCAAAACGGGAGAGCGCGGAGCTCGCCGAAAAAATGCGCAAAGCGGACTATCACCGCGTGCGGAACAGAGGGCTCATCGCCTCGGCGTTCATCACCCCCGCCGTCATCGCGGCCACCGTCCTTTTGGGGGTCTTTATCGACGCGATCCCCCCGTGGGCGGTCGTCGTCGGCGTCGCCTTCGACCTCGTCTTCATCTACCCCTTCATCGCCCAGCTCTTCTGGGACGGCATCGTTTTGGACATCGTCCTCGCGGGCGTCAAGATCATCGGCACCCCCGGCATCATCTTCACGTTCGATTTAGAGGGCTTCTTCTTCCTCATCGTGATGAAGATCCTCTTCGCCGTCCTCAAATTCGTCGTCCTCATGGTCTGCGTGTTCTTCATGGCATTCGTCGGGATCGTCGTCGCCCCCTTCGCCATCGTCCCGCAGGCGCTCAAACTCACGGCCGGCAAGGAACTGTAAACCACCCATTACGCGGAACGGCGGCTCCCCCGCCGTTCTTTTCTTCCCCGAATAAATTTCCCGAAAGGGAGAAAAAACGCTTGACACTTCGCGAAATATCTCTATAATTAGATATGCTTTGTGAGACGCCCCGCCGCTCTGCGGCACGGCCCCACCGGCAACATTGAGGTGTAGCGCAGTTTGGTAGCGCGCTTGGTTAGGGACCAAGAGGTCGCGTGTTCAAGTCACGTCACCTCAACCAACAAGACGGACTTCCGAAACGGAAGTCCGTCTTGTCGTATGGCGGCATTCATTTCAAAAATTCATATTCAAAGAGTACGGGCACGATCTCGGTATTATAATATTCTTTGACGAGCGCTTTGAGTCCCGCAAGTGCGGAATGCAGTTCCACGTTGTCATATACGGTATCACCCGTCACTTCATCCGTATGGAAGGTATCGAGTTCCGCATAGATCTGATAGACGCCGTAAGTGAGAGACGGATCGTACTTCTCCGCCTTTTGCGCCCATGAGAAAACCCGACCCCATTGCCGCAAAATGGCCTCTTCCTTCTCGTTTAGGACAAGATTTTTGAGGTCGCGGGAGGCGACTGTTTCGCCGCTTGTCGTATCGAGGCAGAGCTCGTTCCGATAAAACCGCCCGTCGCTCCCCATGAACGTGCGCATGTGGTTCTGCATTTCCGTGCAGGTGAAGAGCAGGCATTTCAGCAGGAACTGCGCAAGTTTTCCGCTTGCGACGTCGGCAAAAAATTTCTCCGCGCCATCCGCCGACTTCATGATACGCCCGCGCTCCGTCCACGCCCGATTATAGGTGATATAGCGCGACGCGCAGAACATCGGCAGCTTTTCAAGATAGTTATCCTTGCGCAAAAAGAAACCGTTGCCGTCATAGCGTCCCGCAGTGAGAAGGCTTGAATCAAGTTCCGGATTATCGAATCCCGAACTATGTGCAACCATATATCCTAAAATATCGGGAGAATATGCAGGACGGTTTCTCTGCTTACCGCCTTCTTTTTCAAGTCCATCCAGCCCCGCAAGGATCCCTTTGCGAAATTCCTCATGGATAGGTCGTTTATCATAATAGACTTGACTGTACGTTGAGAAAATTTGCTTAACAGACAGTGCGTCTTGAGGAAACAATGTATTGTTTACAGTGTCTACATCGAAGGCTTTGATTGTAATTTCTTTTTGCGAACTTGGTTGATTCAACCACAGCGCACACATAATGCAAGCGTAAATATTCGAATGAAAATGACGGCGGTTGAAGGCGAACCCGTCCAAAAATTCCCGATCGATCAGGTGCTGCGCCTTCCAGTATTTCACGGGAGAATAGACGATATAACTATCCGTCGGCTGCCGCAGATAGTATTTGAAGCCCGACCAAATGAACGCATTCCCCAAATCATTTGATGCAGTCCCTTTGATTTCTTTCTTCATTTCCGATACAACATAGCTTTGCTTCCATACCGAAGAAGATTTGCTCTGCCCCATGCGTTGATGCTCCGCAGAGGTCGTCTCCGCAAAAGGCGGGTTTTCAAAGAGGATGACCGTGCAGTTCGGGTCGTCGATGTATTGCCTTATCACGGGATTTTCGACGAACTCTTTGCTCAAAGCGTCCGACCCCGCCACAAGCCCCGCGCGGAAAGTCTCCGCCGTCTCCACGGGCGGAATGATGTGCCGCACTTTTGCGCCGAGCAGTTCTTGCAGAACTTTATATTCGTAGTATTCGATCGTGGAAACGACGGTATGCGAAAGCTCCTCGTCTGTCAGTTTGGTTTCGAGACTGCCCGTCCCCGCGCATCTATCCAAAATGATATAGTCGTTTCCCACGGGAACGCGCGCAATGGCGGCACGAACCAGCTCGAGAGATTTCTCCGCATAGAGATCGGGTGTGTAGAACGCGCCGAGATTCTTCTTTTGCAAGGTGTCGTTCAGTTTATCCATCAAATAGTGGAATTTGACGTTCGTTTGCCCTGTGTAAGGGTAAATGTATTCCGCAAAATGGGTCGGTTTTCTGATCTCCCCTATCGTTTTATGCTTGCCCGTATCGTCCCCGAGGAAGTCCTCCTTGCGCGCCGTGGGGACTTCGCGATAAAACCGCTCCGCCCAACCGACGATACAGTTTTCATCGATATGGATCTTTGTAAAATTGTTCTCTTTGAGAAGGGCGACGACACGCTCGGCACCGAGCGGATCGTCGTAATGCAAGACCGCCTCGGCATTCCCGCCGATAAACCCTGCGTTGTTTTTCGACGCGCCGCCGAAATAGGTTTTCTCGATTTCCGCAAGGTAGGGCGCGGAACGGTACTGCCATATCGTGGAAGTATTTACGTCGACGATCAAGATATTGGCGGGGACAGACTTCCCCTTGATGCGCAGCGCAGAAAGATATTTGACGCATTGCAGAAGGACGGCGCCCAAATCGGAAACATGCAACTTAAATTCAAGAAGATTTCCGTTCAAAACCCCGTCGTTGCTGTCGCCGAGAAGGTCCTCCACGTTCCGCGTGGGGTCTACCCGCGGCAAAAAGACTTTATAAAAATCATATTGACCGTCCCGCTCATGCTCGTATTGATCCATATCCCCATCCTCCGTTTTCTTTTGCGAATATTATTATATGTGTGTTGCACATATTTGTCAATGTGTAACACACATTTTTCTTAAAATAAAGATATGAGTTACGGGGAAAATTTCAGAAAATTTCGGAAGATGCGCGGCTTAACGCAAAAATACGTGGCGGAGCAGCTCGCGGTTTATCAGTCGAATGTCAGCGATTGGGAAAACGACGTTTCGCGCCCCGAATACGAAAATCTCATCAAACTCGCAGAGCTCTATGAGGTCTCCCTCTACGACCTATTGGGGATCTCTCCCCCGCCGTTTTTTTAAGAAAAAGAGAAAAGCGGATGGCAAACAATGCCGTCCGCTTTTGTTTCTTCGCGCATATGCACAAATATGAACTTTGTACGATTTTTTCGACCCCATGTCTGCATTTTGAGCGAAAATTTGTGCTTTCTGCTCTACACGGAGGCCCCCGCGCCCCTGTCTCGGCGCCCCCTTGAGGGGGAGCTGTCACGAAGTGACTGATGGGGTGTTCACCATTCCGAAAAACACCCCTTCTGTCCCTACGGGGCACCCACCCCTCAAGGGGTGGGCAAGGAGCGGGAAACGGGGCGATGGTCTCTACCCCTCATACCGAGGCTCCATAGGAACCGAGTGTATCTTGCTTTTAAGATTCACTCACTCCGCCTGCGGCTCCGTTCGGAATGAGGGACGGAACTCCGCGCCCATAGCTATAAACCACTGCGCGGAGCAGGGTTTCCCTGCGGCAGCGCACCCCATTTGCGCGACCCTTCGCGCTTATTGTACGGGCAAGCGATTTGGAGAACAAGCTCGTTCCCCGCAAGAGCACCTTTCCTCGCGGAAAAGATTTTGCACAAGAGGATAGGGGCGGCTCCCCCCACCCTACCCTCCCCCCTCAACGTGAGGGGGGAGGCAAGAGACGGAAAAGATTTTGCGCATGAAGGGGGCGGACCCCCTCCCCTACCCCTCCCCCTGACGCAGGGGGAGGGCAAGAGTTGGAAACATGAGGTGGGAGGCAAGAAACGAAGTACAGGGGGAGGGCATGAGGCGCAAAAGATTTTCCGCGAAACAAAAAAAGGCACGGCGGGAAGCCGTGCCTTTTTGCTTTGCTCTTTTACAGGATCTTGGAGACGACGCCGGAGCCGACCGTTCTGCCGCCTTCGCGGATAGCGAAGCGGAGGCCTTCCTCGATCGCGACGGGCTTGATGATCTCGACCTTCAGGGTGACATGGTCGCCGGGCATGACCATCTCAACGCCTTCGGGCAGTTCGATGGAGCCGGTGACGTCCGTCGTGCGGATGAAGAACTGGGGACGGTAGTGGTTGAAGAATGCAGTGTGACGGCCGCCTTCCTCCTTCGTGAGGACGTACACCTGCGCCTCGAACTTGGTCGCGGTGGGAACGGTGCCGGGCTTCGCGATGACCTGCCCTTTCTCGACGTCCGTGCGGTTGATGCCGCGGAGAAGCGCGCCGACGTTATCGCCCGCCATCGCCTCGTCGAGCTGCTTGTGGAACATCTCGAGACCGGTGATGACCGTCGTGCGGGGTTTCTCGATGAGGCCGACGATCTCGGCGGGGTCGCCGACGTGGGCAACGCCGCGCTCCACACGGCCGGTCGCCACGGTGCCGCGGCCGGAGATCGTGAACACGTCCTCGACGGGAAGCAGGAAAGGCTTCTGATCGTCTCTCTGAGGGGTGGGGATGTAGCTGTCGACCGCGTCCATGAGCTCGAGGATGCACTTGCATTCGGGAGCCGCGAGGATCTCCGCGTCGGAGCAGCCGCTCGTCGCCTTCTCGAGAGCCTTGAGGGCGGAACCCTTGATGATCGGGATGTCGTCGCCGGGGAAGTCATACGAGGAAAGAAGCTCGCGGATCTCCATCTCGACGAGGTCCAGAAGTTCGGGATCGTCCATCTGGTCGACCTTGTTCAGGAAGACGATGATGTAGGGCACGCCGACCTGACGGGCGAGCAGGATGTGCTCACGGGTCTGGGGCATGGGACCGTCGGTCGCAGCGACGACGAGGATCGCGCCGTCCATCTGCGCAGCGCCCGTGATCATGTTCTTGACATAGTCGGCATGTCCGGGGCAGTCGACGTGAGCGTAGTGACGCTTGTCCGTCTGATACTCGACGTGCGCGGTGTTGATCGTGATACCGCGGGCCTTCTCTTCGGGGGCCTTGTCGATCTCGTCGTAGCGCATCTTCTGCGCCTGACCCTTGCAGGCCATCACCATCGTGATAGCTGCGGTCAAAGTGGTCTTGCCGTGGTCAACGTGGCCGATGGTGCCGATATTGACGTGCGGCTTGCTTCTGTCGAATTTTGCCTTTGCCATTTTGAGTTTTCCTCCAAAAATTTTTATTTTTTGATAAGCCTTTCCGTCCTTTCGGAACGAAAAACGCAGCTATCTATCAATTTTGATATGCAGCTGACCTTGCCAACCGTACCTATTATAACCGATTGCGGAGGAATTTGCAATCTTTTCGCGAAAGATTTTTGCGGATTTTTGCAAATTTCTCCTTTGGCAGACGGCTTTTAGCCGTTCTTCTTCGAGTGGTTCGTCACGATCTTTTCGGAAATGCTTCTCGGCACCTCGTAGTAGTGATCGAACTGCATCGTGAACTGCCCTCTGCCCTGCGTGCGGGAGCGGAGCTCCGTCGCATAGCCGAACATCTCGGAGAGCGGGATCTCCGCGTCGATGATCTTCGCGCCGTTCCTGTCGTCGGTGTTCGTGATGGTGCCGCGGCGGGAAGAGACGTTGCCCATGAGGTCGCCGAAGTAGTCTTCGGGGGTGATGATCTGCACCTTCATGATGGGCTCGAGGAGGACGACGTTCGCCTTCTCCATGCCGTTTTTGAACGCCAAAGAGCCCGCGATCTTGAACGCCATTTCGGAGGAGTCGACCTCGTGGTAGCTCCCGTCGTACACCTGCGCCTTGAAGTCGACCATCTCGTAACCCGCGAGATACCCGTTCTTCGCCGCTTCCTGGATGCCCTTGTCGATGGCGGGGATATACTCCTTCGGGATGGACCCGCCGACGGTGACGTCCTCAAACTCGTAGCCTTTCCCGGGCTCGAGCGGGATGAAGCGCACCTTGCAGTCGCCGTATTGGCCCTTGCCGCCCGACTGCCGCTTGTAGGTGCCCTGCACGTCCACTTCCTTGCGGAAGGTCTCGCGGTAGGCGACCTGCGGCGCGCCGACGTTCGCCTCCACATGGAACTCGCGGAGGAGCCTGTCGACGATGATGTCGAGGTGCA